>JANMYG010000260.1:0-3466 GCA_031381865.1 Betaproteobacteria bacterium
ACGAACGTTGCGGCGAGGCTCACAATTGCGCGAAGCGCTTGTGATGCCGGAGCCAAGACCGCAGGGCAGTCGACGCGTTCAGCGGAGACCGCCCCAGCATGAGCCACCGCCGGGTACCGCATGCCGCGAGGCGCGCCAACATGGATCCCGGCCTGCGCCGGGAAGACAGCCGTGGCCGGGATGGCGAACTGCGAAGGGATGGCGAACGACCGCAACGGGCCGAAAGCGGACGGTAGAACGGCCAGCGCGCGGCACAAGTCACGCACCGCCTACCGGGCGACGCACGCTGGAGCACATGCCATGACCCGGGAACCCGTCAAAGTCGCGTTGTTCGACCTGGACCACACGCTGCTGCCGATCGACTCGGACCATGCCTGGGGCGTTTTCACCACCACCATTGGCTGGACCGACCCGGTTGAATTCGGGCGGCGCAACGAGGAGTTCTTTGCGCAGTACCAGGCCGGCACGCTGGATATCCACGACTACGTGCGTTTTGCCACCGACGCGGTACGCCGCCAGGGTCGCGCGGCATCGATCGAGGCGCGCGAGCGGTTCATGCAATCGGTGGTGCGCCCGGCCATCCGGCCGCAGGCGATGGCGCTGGTGCGCGAGCACCAGGACGCGGGCGACCTGGTGGCCATCATCACCGCGACCAACGAGTTCGTGACGCGCCCGATCAGCGACGCCTTTGGCGTGCGCGAACTGATCGCGGTCGAGCTGGAGTGTGACAATACGCCCGGCGGCAGCGGCTGGATCACGGGCGCCATCCGCGGTATGCCTTCGGCGCGCGAGGGCAAGGTGGTGCGCATGGCGCAGTGGCTGCACGACCGCTCGCTGGACTGGGGCGACGTGCACATCAGCTTCTATTCCGATTCGATGAACGATTTGCCGCTGCTGGAGCGCTCCGACAGGCCGGTGGCGACCAACCCCGATGACCGCCTGCGCGCGATCGCCCAGCAGCGCGGATGGCGCATACTGGAACTGTTTCACAAGACGACATGATCAAGAATTTCATAGACAAACTGCTCGGAAGATCGGCGCACGGCGCCAAATCGGCTGCCGGTCGTGGCAAGCCCATGTTCGGCAAGCGCCACGAGGTGCCTGTCAGCGAACACGGCATCGATCCCAAACTGGTCGACGAACGCGCCGCGACCGTGGTCCACACGCTCAAGCAGGCCGGATTCGAGGCCTACATCGTCGGCGGCGCGGTGCGCGACCTGCTGGTCGGTTTGCGCCCCAAGGATTTCGACGTCGCCACCAACGCGACGCCCGAGCAGGTCAAGGGTCTGTTTCGGCGCGCCTTCATCATCGGTCGGCGCTTTCGCATCGTGCATGTGGTGTTCGGGCGCGGGCGCGAGCACGAAGTGATCGAGGTGTCGACGTTCAGGGCGTACATGGACAACGCCGCCGCGGAACAGGTCGCCGGCAACGAGCGCACCAGCCGCAACGAACTTGCGGGAATGAAACACGCGGTCGACTCCAGCGGTCGGGTGTTGCGCGACAACGTGTGGGGTCCGCAGGAAGAGGACGCGGTGCGGCGTGATTTCACCATCAACGCAATGTATTACGACCCCGAGACGCAACTCGTGATCGATTACCACGGCGGCATCAAGGACGCCAAGAAGCTCACGCTGCGCATGATCGGCGACCCGGCCACGCGTTACCGCGAGGACCCGGTGCGGATCATCCGCGCGGTGCGCTTCTCGGCCAAGCTCAGGGCGCTGGGCTTCAAGATGGACAGCAAGACCTCGGCGCCGCTGGTGGCGATGAAGAAGCTGCTCGAAGACGTGCCGCAGAGCCGGCTGTTCGACGAAATGCTCAAGCTGCTGCTGACCGGCCATTCGCTGGCGACGATCGAGCAGCTCAAGGACCTCGGACTCGGCCAGGGCGTGTATCCCCTGCTCGACCTGGTGGTCGAGCGCGCGCAGGCGCCGTTCGTGCGCGCCGCATTGCAGGATACCGACCGCCGGGTCGGTGAAGGCAAGCCGGTGGCGCCCAGTTTCCTGCTGGCCTGTGTGTTGTGGTCCGACGTGCGCGAGGGCTGGAGCCGGCGCATGGACGGACGCGCCCGCCAGCCGGTGTTCCAGGCCCTGCAGGAGGCCATCGACGAGGTGTTCAACGCGCGCATCGGTGATGTGGCGGGTGGCGGAAAACTGGCCGGCGACATGCGCGAGATATGGATGATGCAGCCGCGTTTCGAAAAGCGCGTGGGTACCTCGGCGTTCAGCTTGGTCGAACAGCCGCGTTTTCGGGCGGCTTTCGATTTCATGCGGTTGCGCGCGGACGTCGGTGAGGTCGAGGAGGTGCTGGCCGACTGGTGGCAGGAGTTCAGCATGGCCGACGACAACCTGCGCCAGGACATGGTCGATCAGGTGCGCGAGGAACAGTCGCAGCGCCAGCGCCCGCCGCGTTTCACCCGGGCGCCGGCGCCGAGCGACCTGATTCCATCGGAAGGTGTCGCCGCCCCTGGCGTGGTCGACGCTGCGTTGCCGGTGGACCTGCCCGCACCCGAGGTGCAGCCGGGGGCGCAGCCGGGGGCGCTCGACGTGCCGCGCAAGCGCCGCCGCCGTCGCCGTTCTGCGGGCGCCAGGCCGGCGGGCGATGCCGATGCGCCCATGGGCCATGGCGACGCCTGAGGGGGCCTTGCGTGCCGCGGTGACCGCTTATGTCGCCTTGGGCGCCAACCTGGGCGATGCCGCCGCGACCGTGCGCCGGGCGATGGACGACATCGGCGCCATGACCGGCACCACGCTGCAGCGCCGCTCGGCGCTGTACCGTACCGCCCCGATCGAATCCACGGGCCCGGACTACATCAACGCGGTGGTGGAGGTTGCAACCGAGCTGACCGCGCCCGCTCTGCTGGCGCAATTGCGCGCGCTGGAGCAGCGGGCAGGGCGCCAGCGGCCCTACCACAACGCCCCGCGCACCCTGGACCTCGACCTGCTGCTGTACGGCAGCGCGCGTATCGACAGTCCGGCGCTGGTGGTTCCGCATCCGCGCATGGGAACACGCGCTTTCGTGATGGTGCCGCTGGCAGAAATCGCGCCGGCGCTGGTCAGTGCCCAGGCCATGCGGGCGGTCGCCGACCAGAACTGCCAGCGCTTGCCAGGTTGAGGCGCGAGCGCGCCGAAGCGCCTGCAGCGTCTTGAGCGGGGCTGATACGCGTTGGCGTTCAAAGATTTGAACCGTTCGCCCTGAGCTTGGCCGGCCCAGAGCCGGTCGAAGGCCCGAGTGGCTGCTACAAGCTCAGCCCGAACGGAAGTTGCCGGTCGAACACCAACTGGTATGAAGCCGTCGACCGTCCTTTCGGCCCAGCCCGTGGACAGGACAGCACAGGACAGCACAGGACAGGACAGGACAGGACAGGACAGGACAGGACAGGACAGGACAGGACAGGACAGGACAGGACAGGACAGGACAGGACAGGACAGGACAGGACAGGGCAGGAGAAATAATGTGTCATCGG
>JANMYG010000303.1:0-8924 GCA_031381865.1 Betaproteobacteria bacterium
AGACCGCCCCATTGCCCTGGTGACCGGCGCCTCGTCCGGCATCGGCGAGGCGTTGACCCACTGCTTCGCCGGCGCCGGTTATGACCTGGTGCTGGTGGCGCGCAGCGCCGACAAACTGCAGGCGCTGGCGCGCGTGCTCCAGGAAAAACACCAGATAACCGCCACGCCACTGCCTGCCGACTTGTCCGAGCCCGGGGCCGCGCCGCGGCTGGCGGCCACACTCAAGCGGCGCAAGCGGCTGCCGGAGGTGCTCGTCAACTGCGCGGGCGTGCTCGAGCAGCGGGCGTTCGTGCGCATGAAGCCCACCGCCCACCAAGCGATCATCGATCTCAATATCTCGGCGCTCACGGCGATGTTGGCGCACTTCCTGCCGATGATGCAGGAGCGCGGCTCCGGGCGCGTGCTCAACGTGGCATCGATCGCCGCGTTCCAGCCGATACCGCTGCTGGCGACTTATGCCGCCAGCAAGGCCTATGTGTTGTCGCTCACCGAATCGTTGTCCGAGGAGCTGCGCGGCACCGGCGTGACGGTTACCGCCCTGTGCCCCGGCATCACGGCCACCAGCATGCTGCACGGCGCAGCGCAGGCAAACCAGCAGTTGTCGCGCCTGCCCGCGTTCCTGATCGGTGATGCGCACGACGTGGCGCGCCAGGGTTTCGAGGCCTGCCTGCGCGGCGACGTGATCTGCGTGCCGGGTGTCGTCAACCAGGCGGCCATGCTGGCCTCGCGCAGCACGCCCAAATGGCTGTTGCGACGCGTCGGCGGCATGCTGGCGCGCAAGACCGTATGAGCGCCGCAGCAGCATCCCCGGCGCGCAAGTACGACGTCGTGTTGTACGGGGCGACCGGATTCGTGGGGCGTCAGACGGTGGCCTATTTCGCGTCGAACGCGCAGGTGCGCGCATCCGGCCTGCGCTGGGCGCTGGGTGGACGCAACCGCGAGCGGCTCGAACAGGTGCGCCAGGCCTGCGGCAGCGCCGCCGCCGGCGCGGGCATCGTGGTGGCGGCTGCGGACGACACGCGCGCGCTCAATGCGCTGGCGCGCAATGCTCGCGTGGTGCTGAGCACGGCCGGGCCGTTCGACCTCTATGGCGGCAAGCTGGTGGCCGCCTGCGTCAAGAACGCCACCCACTATGTCGACATCACGGGCGAGACGCCGTGGGTGCAGGGCCTGATCACGCGGCACCATGCGCAGGCCGCGGCCGAGGGCACGCGCATCGTGCCGTTTTGCGGTTTCGACTCGGTGCCGTCGGACATCGGAGCCTGGTTGATGGTGCAGGCCATGCGCCAACGCCACGGCGTGCCGTGTCTGGAGGTGAAGGCCGGCTTCTCGATGCGCGGCGGATTGAACGGCGGCACGCTGGCCTCGGCGCTGAACATGATGGCGCTCGGGCAGGCCCGGGCCTTTGCCGACCCCTACCTGCTCACACCTGCGGCCGACCGGCCACACGACACGGCCGCCGATGCCGACCCGGTGCTGCCGCGTTTCGACACCGACTTCAAGGCCTGGATGGGGCCCTTCATGATGGGCCCGATCAATACCCGCGTGGTGCGGCGCAGCGCCGCGTTGCTGGGGTTCGGCCCCGATTTCCATTACCAGGAATACCTGCGCGTCGGTGCCGGTCCGGTGGCCGGCGCTGCCGCGGCGTCGCTCTGCATCGGCATGGGGGTGTCCCAGGCCGTGATGGGGTTTTCGCTGGCGCGCCGCCTGGCCGCGCGGGTGGCGCCCAAACCGGGCCAGGGCCCGTCCGCGGCGAGCATGGACAACGGCTGGTACCGGTGCGAGCTGGTCGGGCGCAGCGCCAACGGCCACCGGATGCGCGGCCGTGTCTCGGATCGTGGCGATCCGGGCAACCGCGCCACCACCCGCATGGTCTGCGAGGCCGCCTTGTGCCTGGCGCTGGAATACGAACGCCTGCCCGGCGGGCCGGGCCTGGGCGGCGTGCTGACACCCGCCAGCGCACTCGGGCAGGTGCTGGTTGACCGGTTGCGCGGCGCCGGCATGACGCTGGAGATCGACGCCTGAAATCGGTCTGGTGTAAATTGACCGGTCCCTACCCATCCATCCAACGGGAACCACCATGAAAGCAATCTGGAATGGCGCCGTGATCGCGCAAAGCGACGACACGGTGCTGGTCGAAGGCAACCACTATTTCCCCGCCAGCGCGCTCGACCGGTCGTACGTGACGTTCAGCAACCACAAGAGCATGTGCCCGTGGAAAGGGCAGGCGAGTTACTACTCGCTGGTGGTCCACGGCACCATGAACCAGGACGCCGTGTGGTACTACGCCGACCCCAGGCCCGAGGCCGAATCCATCCGCGGCCGCGTGGCGTTCTCGAAGGGTGTGAAGGTCGAGGCGTGACACTGGCGCCGCCATTTGCCTCGCCGGCGCATGTGCAGGCGTATCTGGCGCAGCAGGGTTATGTGGCGTTGAGCCCGCAGGGCGTTTGCGAACTGGCGGGCTGCGCGCGCGACGCGCTGGATGGTCTGCGCACGAGCTGGGACGACCTGCCGCCGGACCAGTACCTGAAGGACGGCGGCCGGTACCGTCGCCGCCGGCATTCCTGCTTTGTCGTGCACGCCGGCGCGATGGTGCAGCAGGCGCACCGCGCGCACTGGCAGCCACTCGAATACAACGCACTGCACGGCGGCATGCAGCGCTGGTTCGAGCCGATGCGGCCCGACATCGTGCGCCAGCCGGTGTGGACACGGCTGCTGGTCTGGCTGGGCGCGGTGGCCTCGGCCCTGCGTGGCGAACAGCCGTGGTTCGTCGAGGCGCACCAGTTCCGTATCGACACCACCGACGGCATCGGGCGGCCCACACCCGAGGGCGCGCACCGCGACGGGGTCGACCTGGTGGCGGTGTTCCTGGTCGAGCGGCGTGGCGTCAAGGGTGGCGAAACCCGTGTGTTCGAGGCGGCCGGTCCGAACGGGCAACGCTTCACGCTGACCGAACCCTGGTCGCTGCTGCTGCTCGACGATGCCCGTGTGGTGCATGAATCGACGCCGATCCAGCCGCTGGGCGACGCCGGCCACCGTGACACCCTGGTGCTGACACTGCGCGCCGGCGGGTTCCAGGGGGAAAATGCGCCGGCTTGATCAGGATCAAGCCGCAACCGCGGCGCGGCGCGCACACTGAAACAAGGCACCAAGCCACAGGAGATACCCACCATGTTCAAGCATCTGCTGGTTCCAATCGACGGATCCCCCACCGCGCAGCTGGCGGTCGACAAGGCCATCGCTCTGGCGCGCGCCTTCGGCAGCAGCGTGACCGTGCTGTTCGTGGTCGATCCTTATCCCTTCACCGGCGTCGGCAGCGACTTCGCCTACGGGCAGACGCAGTACCTGAGCGCCGCCAAGGCCGAAGCCACCGAGGCGCTCGCGGCCGCCCGCATGGCCCTGGAGGCGGCCGGCATCAAGGTCAATGCCACGCTGGTCGAGGCGCACAGCACCTGGAGGGGCATCCTGGACGCCGCCGAGTCCGGCGCTGCCGATTTGATCGTCATGGGTTCGCACGGTCGCAGCGGCATCGAAAAGCTGGTGCTGGGCAGCGTGGCGCAGCGCGTCGTTTCGCACGCCCCGGTGACCGTGATGGTGGTGCGCGGCTGAGGGTCTGAGCCTGAAGCCTCGCGGCACTATCCGCACTGCCCCACGTAGCCGCAGGCGGTGCAGAAGTCGCAGCCGTCCTTCTTGATCACGGTCGGGTTGCCGCATTCGGGGCAGGGCGTGCCGGCCAGCGTGGTGCTGGCTTCGGTGCCTTTGGGGGTTTCGAGCACACCCATCTCGCGCACCGGAAAACCCTGCTCGTCGAGCACGCCCAGCATGGCGTAGCGGTGGATGATCAGGCGCGCCAGGTAGGCCACGGTGGAGGGCCAGATCTGCTGGCGCCGCTGGTTGTGCGGCAGGCCCGGCACGAAGGCCATGAAGTGGCCCAGCGGTTCGGCATAGTTGAGCAGCTTGCGCAGCTTCATGCCGATCCAGGCCGGATCGATCACGCGCATGTCGAGCGACAACAAACGCGCCAGCCCGTCGAGCGCGCGCGGGTAGTTGCCCGAAAAACCGACCGCGCACGGGCGCGTGACGGCCGGCCCGTCGTGCCCGGGCAAGGTGATTTCCTTCAAGGTCAGCGTGAAGCGCTCGCCGGTGGCCGGGTTGTCCACGTCCACCGCCCAGGCCAGTGTTCCGCTGGGGCCGGTCAGCGGCTCCTCGCGGCTGAACATCGCGTCGAGCACCGGCGTGGCGAGCGCATGGTCCGCACCGGGCAGCGCCTTGAGTTGCTCGCAGCGCCAGCGCACGACCGCCGCCGTGGCCGCGACCACGCCCGGGAACAGGCGCATTTCGCCATGCGGCGGGAACGGCATTTCGAAGGCGCGCTCCTCGGCCACGGTGGCCAGCGCGTCGAGCTTGAGCTGCAGCCACGCCGGGTCGTTGGCGCGCAGGTCCATCGACAGCGTCTTGGCCAATGCGCCCAGGCCACGCGGCTGCTCGGCGCCGTTGACCCAGACTTCGAACGGCTTGGGCGTGCCGCCTTCGGCCGGCGCCAGTTCGCCGACGAACAGCGCGAAGTCACCGAACGGGTGGTGCACCATGAAGGTCCAGGCCGGGTTGCCGGCCGGCAGTTCCGGACGGCCGGGCCAGCGCAGCGACGACAACACCGGCGCCGGCAACCGGTCCAGCGCCAGCCGGCGGTTCGCATCGTCGATGGTCAGGGGCACCGCGGCCGACGACGCACTGGTGCTCAGCACCGACCCCAGCACGCTGTTGGGCCGGTAGGTGGCCAGGCCCTTGAGGCCCGACGACCAGGCTTGAAGGTACAGGTCCTGGAACTGCGCATAAGGGTAGTCGGCCGGCACGTTGACGGTCTTGGAGATGGCGGTGTCTATACACGGCGCCACTGCGGCCACCATCGCCTCGTGGGCCTGCGCGCTCATCTCCAGCGCCGTCACGAAGGCGCTGGTCAGCGGCGCGTCGACACCACGCAGGTGGCGGTACAGGCGCCAGGCGTGGTCCTCGACCGCGTATTCCTTGAAGTCGCCGTCGGGCATGCGTTTCTTGCGCGTGTAGCTCCAGCTGAACGGCGGCTCGATGCCGTTGCTGGCGTTGTCGGCGAAGGCCAGGCTGATGGTGCCGGTGGGCGCGATCGACAACAGGTGCGAGTTGCGCAGCCCGTGGGCGCGCACGCGGTCCTTGAGCGGCTGCGGCAGGCGCGAGGCGAAACTGCGGCCGGACAGAAACAGGTCGGCGTTGAAGAGCGGGAACGCGCCGCGCTCGCGCGCCAGGTCGACCGACGCGTTGTAGGCGGCGTCGCGCAGCGTCTCGGAGATCTGCAGGGCGTGGTCGCGCGCGTCCTGGCTGTCGTAACGCAGGTTGAGCATGATCAGCGCGTCGCCCAGGCCGGTGAAGCCGAGCCCGACGCGGCGTTTGTTGCGCGCCTCCTCCTGTTGCTGCGGCAGCGGCCAGACCGTCACATCGAGCACGTTGTCGATCATGCGCGTGGCCACGGTGGCGACGCCGGCGAAGGCCTCGAAATCGAAGCGCGCCCGGGCTTCGAACGGGTCGCGCACGAACCGGGTCAGGTCGATCGAACCCAGACAGCAGCAGCCGTAGGCCGGCAGCGGCTGTTCGGCGCAGGGGTTGGTGCTGGCGATGGTCTCGCAGTACGACAGGTTGTTGTCGTTGTTGATGTGGTCCAGGAACAACACGCCCGGTTCGGCATGGTCGTAGGTGGAACGCATGATCTGGTCCCACAGCTCACGCGCACGCAGGCTGCGATAGACCCACAGGCGGCTGCCATCGGCCTGCGCCACGCCATGGGCGCCGGCCGCCTTTTGCGCCGGGCCCGGTTCGGCCCGGTGCACCAGGTCGACGCTGGTGTCGTCCTGCACCGCGCGCATGAAAGCGTCGGTGACGCCGACCGAGATGTTGAAGTTCTTCAGGTCGCCTTCGTCCTTGGCGCGGATGAATTCCTCGATGTCGGGGTGGTCGCAGCGCAACACGCCCATCTGTGCGCCGCGGCGCGAACCGGCCGACTCGACGGTTTCACAGGAACGGTCGAACACGCGCATATAGCTGACCGGCCCGGAAGCACTGCTCTGGGTGCTGCCGACCCAGGCGCCACGCGGGCGGATGCGCGAGAAGTCGTAACCCACGCCACCGCCCTTGCGCATGGTCTCGGCGGCTTCGGTGAGCGCGATGTAGATGCCGGGGTGCCCGTCTTCGGTGTGCGAGATAGAGTCACCGACCGGCTGCACAAAACAATTGATGAGCGTGGCCGACAGGTCAGTGCCGGCGGCGGACTGGATGCGCCCGGCCGGCAGGAAACCCGTCTGCAGCGCCTCGAGGAAACGCCGTTCCCAGTGCGCGCGGTGCTCGGCCGGTTCGGCCTGCGCCAGCGCGCGGGCGACACGCTGGTTGACGTCGAGGATCGTCTTTTCTTCACCCTTGGCGTATTTTTCGAGAAGCACCTCCTCGCTGATGGCTTGGGCGGCAAGCCCGCTGCGGGCGGGTGAGGAGGGTTGGCTCAGATTGGTCATGGTCATGGTGGTTGTGTCGATGGGGCGCGGGCAACCTGCGGCCGGTCGCCGGGAACTGGTGCGCCAGCTTAGCGGCGCGCCTGGCGGTGCATTTTGACCTGCCACAATGCCAGGCTGCATGGGCGCCCGACAACGCCCTTTTTAACCCAAAAATGGCCGGTTTGCATCCGGCGGACCGCCATGACCATTTCCAGTTTCCACGATCTGCTGGCCGCCGCGCGCGCGCAGGACCAGCCCCAGCGGCTACTGTTCGTTTTTGCGGGTGCGGAACTGGCCGATGACTGCACCGCCGAGCAGCGCGCGCGCTTCGAGGCCGGCGAGGGCGGCGCCCTGGTGCCGCTGATGTCGGTCGACAAGGCGCCCGACGACATCGCCAGCTTCGAGGCGCTGGAACTGGAGTCGCGCCAGTTCAGCCGCGACTGGGTGATCATGTTCGTGGCCGCGCTGTCGGGCCGCAACGGCGTGGCGCCCACCAGCGCCGATGCGACCGAGCCGCTGGAGCGCATGATGGCGTCGATCAAGTCGGGGCAACTCGCGACCTTCATCCCGTTCGACCGCCAGGGACAACCGGTCGACTTCGGCTGAGCCTCTCACGCTCTCAGGCGAGGCCAAGCGTGGCCGAGCGCGTGACGGCGACAGCGACGATATACGCCACGGCGGCCAGCGCCAGGCAAAACGCCAGCAGGCGGGGCACGGCGGCGGTGCCGGCGCGCAGCGCCACCATGCCCAGCGCAATGTAGGCCAGCAGCGCCACCACCTTGGCCGTGAGCCAGGGTTGCGCGAGCGGATACTGGTGGCTCGCCAGTGCGAGTGCGACCGCTGCGCCGAGCAGCAGCGTGTCGTTCAGGTGGGGCGCGAGCCGCAGCCAGCGCCAGCGCCGCCAGTCGACGCCTGCCAGCTGCATGCTGCCGCGCGCGATGAACAACGCGATGCTGATGCCCGCGCACACGACGTGGATCGCACGAACGCTGGCGTAGTCCACGCCGGTCTATCCGTCGCGGCCATCGATGCGGGCGCGCAGCAACCAGGGCGTGTACACCACCAGGTAGATCGCGAACGCGCCGCTCCATGCCGCCGCGGCGCCGACCAGCGAGGCCACCGTCAGCTCGGACGACAGCAAGGGAAGCAGCACGCGCAGCGCCGCACCGGCCAGCACCAGCGCGTAGGCCCAGACCTCGGCTGGGAGCACCTGCAGCGGCCGCCCGGTGTGGCCGCGCGCGGTACGCGTGACCATGCCGATGATCAGTCCGCCGGTGGCGCCGACCGCCAATGCATGGATACCCGCGGAAGCCGGCACCAGGCCGACCTGCGCCAGCGCCAGCAGCCCCAGGCCGGCCGCGATCCAGGCGTAGGCCGCGTGCAATATCCACAGGATCGGGCGCTTGCGCGTGACGCCCGGGCTCCAATGCCATTGGCGATGCGCATGCAGGCCGGCCGCCAGCGCCAGCACGGCCGATCCGGCCCAACCCGGCGGCCCGAACACCCACCAGGCCAGCCCGGCGGCGGTGCACCCCAGCGTGGCGCGTTCGGCCCAGGCCGTGGCCCGCAGTTTCAGGCCCGGCGTGGCGCTCATGGTGAAGCCGGGGATGACGCGTCCGGCCATCACGCACTCGATCATGACGATCAGCGCCAGCGCGGCGTGCAGCGTCTGCAGCGGCGGCACCGCGAGCAGACCCAGCGAAGCCAGGTGGAAGGCCAGGTTCGCCAGCGCCAGCAACACCAGGATCAGGCCCAGCGGCAGGTTGCGCGTGTTGTTGGCGCGCAGCAGCAGGCGCACCAGCACGGCTGCGACGATCGGCAGCAGCAGCACGTCGAGCAGCGCGTAGACCGGGTAGGGCGCCACCAGCGCGGCGATGCGCGCCGCGAGCCACAACAGCACCAGCGCGCCCAGCCGCGGCCCGCGCGGCGTGCCCAGGCCGGTCCACGCCTTGCCGGCCGTCAGCAGGAAACCGATGATGACGGCGGACGCAAATCCGAACAGCATCTCGTGTGCATGCCACAGCAGTGGCGGCAGCGCCGGCGACCAGTGCAGCACCCCGAGGAACACCAGCACCCAGACCGGCACCGCCAGTGTCGCCAGCAAGGCGGCACACAGATAGAACGGCCGGAACCCCAGGCGCAACAGGGGCATGCCGTGCGCGATGTGTGATCCGGGCTCGAGGATGTTGAGCACGGGAACGGCTGTTGGTTTTATCGCCATGGGTGATCGGTTGTCATGGTGGAGTTGTGATTGGCTCAAGCCCGGGATGACAAACCCTGGCCGATGGTGTTGTCGTCACTCGTCGAAACATCAATAACCGGCCGCCATCACAGCGGGCGCCGGCATTGGCGCTGGTGTGGTGATCGTCGGCGTCAGGAGCTTTTGCATCAGCTCGCGCACGCTGCGGATCT
>JANMYG010000324.1:0-13666 GCA_031381865.1 Betaproteobacteria bacterium
GTGTCGAGCGAGAAGTCGCCGTGTTCACCCTTGAGTGGCACACCGCCCGCGCCCTTGTTGATTGCCGCGTTGTACTGCTGCGTCAGGCCGGTGCGCCGCGCCAGTTCGGTGGCGATGTCGGTGAAATCGCGTGCCTCTCCGCGCGGCGCCACCGCGGGCTGGCGCAGCGCATAACCCTGGTGGTCCCAGAATTGCTCGACGTACTTGGTGCCACCGATACGAATCAGCTGCAGGCTCTCCAGATCGGTCGCGTCCGGCAGCAGCACATCGGCGAAATGGTTGGTCTCGTCCATGGTGTATGCAAATGCGACCACGAACGGGAACCGCGCCATCTTCTGGCCCAGCGCCTCGGTGTCCCAGAACGAGATCGCCGGGTTGGTGCGGTAGACGAACCAGACGTCGGGCAATGTGACACGCGGCAGCCCCTTGGGCGTTTCGTCCAGGAACAGCCACGAAAAATGTGTCGGCCCGAGCGCCTGGCTCCAGGGCCCATCGGCGGCCAGCGGCACCATGGTGCGGTAGGCGTTGCGGATATTGGGCGAGGCCGACCAGTGCGCCTTGTCGGTCGGGTTGAGCGGGTAGTGCATGAAGCCATCGGGCCCGGCCTTGACGCTTTGCAGCCGCTCGGACAATGGCCGGTTCAGCCGCACCGTGGTGCCCAGCGTGCCGCCCGGCACTTCGAGCGCGCCCACCAGCGTCGCCAGCAGCGTGCGCGCCCAGCAGCACTCGAATCCGCCCCAGCCGTTGTTGACGGTCTTGCCCAGCGTCACCGCGACCGGACGGTAGGGCATGCTGCGGCCCTCGATCTCGATCGTCTCGCCGACACAGGCGTGGTCGATGAATTCGTGGGCGATGCGGCGTATGTGTTCGGCCGGCACATCGCAGATGCCCTGCGCCCATTGCGGGGTGTAGGCCCGCATGTGGTCGACCAGGCGCGTGAAGCCGGTGCTGCCTGGCAACAAGCCGTCGGCAAGCAACTCGTCGTCTGGGCCGATCTCGACCGCATCGACCTGGTAGTTGCCTTCGAGCGCCTCCTGCAACCCGCTGCTGTCGTGCTCGAGGGGGCGCGCGCTGATCCGGTCCCACACCAGGGGCTTGCGGCTGGTGCGGTCGCGCAGGTAGTAGCCATGCGGCCCGACCAGATACGGCGACGCCGTGCGCACCGCCAGAAATGGCAGGTCCAGTCGCTCGCGCGGCAGCTCGTGCAGCAGCACATGGATCAGCGCGTACAAAAACGCGGCATCGGTCTTGGGCTTGATCGGCACCCACTGCGCCGAACAGGCGCCGGTGACCGACAGGTGCGGCTCGACCTGCACCCGTTTCATTCCGCGTGCGCGCGCCCGGGCGTGGCGCCAGATACCCACCACCCCGCCCGACGCCTCGATATTCGAGCCGCAGGAAATCAGGTAGTTGCACAACGGCGTATCGGCCGCCACGATGAACGCGCGGTGCCAGAATTCCCCGTACAGGTGCTCGGAGTGGTAACACTTGACGCCCTGGCCGGAACCGAATCCCATATCCATCGGCCCCCATGCCGCCAGGAACGCCGGGAAAGTGCCCATGTACGACTGCGGCGTGCCACCGCCACCGAAACTGGCCGCCACACGGGGATAACCGCTGGTGTCGGTCAGCCCTTCGGCGCGCACCGCATTCAGGCGCATGGCGATCAGATCGAACGCTTCGTCCCACGAGATCGCGACAAAACCCGGGTCCTGCTCGCGCCCCTTCTTCGGGTTGCTGCGCTTCATCGGTGTCAGCACCCGGTTCGGGTTGTAGGTTTTCTGCACCAATCCAAAAGCCTTCACACACACCTTGCCGCCGCCCGGGTGAACCGCCGCCGCGCAAAAATTCGGCTCGACCTCGGTTGCCACGCCGTCCACCACCTTGACCGTCAGCAGGTCCGGCCCGGCGACGCACTGGTAGCAATAGGTCGGTACGCGCTCGGTGCGCGAAGCCTCGGTTTTCACGCCATGCCCGCCTTCTGCGCCTTGGCCGCCAGCCGCGCCTCGGTGGTTTTCACATCCACCACGAAACGCTGGTGCTGGCCGCGGCAAATCGCCTCGAGGTTGTCGCGCCCGCCGATGTCGAAGCTGATGGCGCGCCCCTTGACCTCGGTGATCGTGACCGTGAGTTCGACCCGCATGCCCAGCAGCGTCGCGGCCAGGTGGTCGATGGCCACCCGCGTGCCGACCGAATCCTCGCCCGGGTCGAGGTGCAGGAGCAGCAGTTCACGGCA
The DNA here is from genome assembly GCA_031381865.1 of Betaproteobacteria bacterium. Lineage (GTDB taxonomy): Bacteria > Pseudomonadota > Gammaproteobacteria > Burkholderiales > Burkholderiaceae_C > CAISIP01. The sequence continues at coordinate 2,237 of JANMYG010000324.1, forward strand.
GGCGACCTCGATGTCGCGCACCAGTACCGGTGTGGCGTACACGCGGGCTCGCTCGCCCATGAAGTCGATCGTGCGTTCGCGGTCCACATCGAACGTTGTGGTGCTGGTGACGCCGGCTTGCAGTGTCGTTTTCATCGGGATTCCTTTGTCGTTTCAGGTCGGTGTGCCTTGGGCGGTTACAGCCCCATGTAGGCCTGCTGCACCTGGGCGTCGCGCGACAGGTCCGCCGCCGCGCCGGACAACACGACGCGCCCGGTTTCCATGACGTAGCCGCGATCAGCGACCGCGAAGGCCGCGCGTGCGTTCTGGTCCACCAGCAGGATCGTGGTTCCCAACGCCTTGAGCGCGGCGATCTGCGCGAATATTTCGGCCACCAGACGAGGCGCCAGGCCCATGCTGGGCTCGTCGAGCAGCAGCAACTTTGGCGATGCCATGAGCGCGCGCCCGATCGCCAGCATCTGCTGCTGACCGCCCGACAAGGTACCTGCGAGTTCATGGCGTTTGCGCTCGAGCGCCGGAAAAATCGCCATCACCGGCCCCAGGCTTTCGCGCGAGCCGCGCGCGAAGGCGCCCAGCAACAAGTTGTCCTGCACGCTCAGCGGCCCGAATACCTGGCGCCCCTCCGGCACCTGCACAATGCCCAGTTGCACCCGCTTGCGCGCCGACAGGCGCGCCAGGTCCTGGCCATCGAACCGGATCTCTCCGCCGGTTACGGGCTGCACGCCGGAGATGGCGCGCAGCAGCGTGGTCTTGCCGGCACCGTTGGCACCTACCAGCGCGACCAGTTCGCCCGCTGCCACGCGCAGGTCGACGCCGGCCAGCGCCGGGATGCGGCCATAACGGCTGTGCAGGCCGATGACGTCAAGCATGTTGACCTGCCTGTTCTTCCACGCCCAGGTAAGCCTCGATCACGCGCGGGTCGCGTGCGATCTGCGCCGGCGTGCCTTCGGCCAGTTTCTTGCCGTAATCCAGCACCAGCACATGGTCGGACACTTCCATCACCAGCCGCATGTTGTGTTCGACCAGGATCACGGTCGTTCCGTCGGCGGCCAGCCGCTTGATCAGCAGGTCGATCTCGCGCGCCTCGGTCTGGTTCAGCCCGGCCGCGGGTTCGTCCAGCAGCAGCAGCACCGGATCGGCGGCCAGGGCGCGCGCGATTTCGAGCCGCTTGAGCGCGCCGTAGGGCATTGAATCGGCCGGGGCGTCCCGGTACTCGGCCACGCCCACGCGCTCCAGCAACCGGCCCGCCACATCCCGGCACGCGGCTTCGGCGCGCCCCAGCGCCGGCGTGCGCAGCATCGCCGCCAGCAGCGAGCAGGGCTCGCGCAGGTGGCGCCCGGTCATCACGTTCTCGAGCGCCGTCATGTTGAAGAACACCTGCAGGTTCTGGAACGTGCGGCCGATACCAGCCGCCGCGAACCGGTGCGTCGGCACACCGGTGAGGTCCCGACCACGCAGCTTGATCCGGCCGGAGTCCGGCACGTAGATGCCGGTGATCATGTTGAGCAGCGTGGTCTTGCCGGCGCCATTGGGTCCGATGATCGAAAACACCGCACCGCTGCCGATTTCAAAGGACACCGCTTCGATCGCATGCACGCCACCAAACGCCTTGGAGACGCCTTCGACCGCCAGCAGGCATCCGGCTTCGGTGGTTTGGCTCATTGCCGCCGCCCCGCCAGCCACCGCGCGAGTGTGGGCACGATGCCCTGCGGAAAAAACACCATGGTGGCGATCACGACCGCGCCGAAGACCGTCATCTCGTAATCCTTGAACACCGTCAGCAACTGCGGCAGCGTCGTCAGGACCACCGCGCCGACCACCGCGCCGAAGATCGAGGCCATGCCGCCGAACACAACCATGATCACCAGCTCGACCGAATGCATGAACGAGGCCTTGGCCGGCGTGATGAAGCCGGCGTAGTGGGCGGTCAGCGCGCCGGCGACTGCGGCGAAGACGGCCGAGATCACGAACACCCGGAGCTTGTAGCGCGCACTGTCGATACCGAGCGTCTCGGCGGCGATCTCGGAGCCATGCAGCGCACGCAATGCACGCCCCGGCGGCGATTCGATCAGGTTCAGCGCCAGCCACACTGCCAGCATCAAGCCGGCGCCGGTGATCCAGTACCAGGTGCGTTCGCCCTGGACGGCCCAGCCCAACAACGCCAATGCCGGCACCGGCATGCCGTCCGGGCCCCCCGTGATGCGGTCCTCGGTGGACAGGATGATCGAGATGATCATGCCCAGGCCCAGCGTGGCCATCGCCAGGTAATGCCCCTTCAGGCGCAGAGTGGGCCGCCCGACAATGAATGCCAGCAATGCGACCGCCGCGCAACTCGCCAGCACCGACAGCCAGGTCGGCCAGCCGTGCTGGCCCGACAGGATCGCCGAACCGTAACCGCCCAGCGCAAAGAAGCCGGCATGGCCGAGACTGATCTGGCCGGCGTAACCGATCAACAGATTCAAGCCGACGCAGACGATCGCGTTGAGCGCCACGAGGATCGCGATATCGTAGAAATAGTTGTTGGACAGGACCAGCGGCAGCAGCGCAATCACCAGCGCCAACGCCAACAGGCCGCCGGTGCGCGGCGTGGCGGCCCAGCGCCGCAACCACTCCGACCTGGCAGCAAGGGACAGGCGCAGCGGATTGCGCGGGGCTTCAGACCCGGTCACTGCGACCCGCGCCACGCAGGCCTCCCGGCATGAAGAACAGCACCGCAAGGATGATCACGAACGCGATCGCGTCCTTGTACGCCGAGGACACAAAGCCGGCGCCGAGCCCTTCGATCAGACCGAGCAGCAAGCCACCGAGCACAGCGCCACTGAAGCTGCCAAGCCCGCCCAGCATCGCGGCGGCGAAGCCCTTGAGACCGAGCATGACGCCGGTGTCGTAGGAAGTGAAGGTGATCGGCGCGGTCAGCACGCCGCCGAGCGCGCCAAGCATCGCCGCCAGGCCAAAGCTGGCAAACAGCACGGTACGCGTATTGATGCCGACCAGCTGTGCCGCCAGCGGGTTGTACGAGGTGGCCAGCATCGCCTTGCCGAACAAGGTGCGCCCGAAGAACCACGACAGGCCCGCTACCGCCAGTGCGGCCCCGCCGAGCACCCACAGGCTTTGCGGCAACACCGTGGCACCCATGATGTGCAGTGGCTGGTCGCCCGAGAAGGCGGGCAACGAATGCACGCGTTTGTCCCATACCAGCTGGGCCAATCCGCGCAACAGCAGCGCCGCACCAATGGTGATGATGATCAGCGTCACGGTATCAGCCTTGCGCGCGGGCTCGATCGCCAGCTTTTCGAGCAGCAGGCCGACCCCCACCGCCACCAGCACCGCAAGCGGCACCGCCACTGCCAGCGGCAGGCCGGCGCCCACCAGCGCGACCGCGCCCATGCCGCCGACCATCACAAACTCCCCTTGGGCGAAATTGATCGCCCGGCTCGCGTTGTAGACAATCGAAAAGCCAAGCGCCACCAACGCATAGATTGCACCGGCGGTCAAACCGCTGGCAACGTACTGCAACCACTGCGTACCCATGGCGTTTGGCCTCGCTGCGGGCGCCCAGGGCTAACGCACCATCGACCAGGTGCCGTTCTTGACCTCGAGCATCACGAAGGCGCTGAGGTCGAGGCCCATATGGTCGCTGGCCGACATGTTAACAATGCCGCCAGTCCCGACGTAACCCTTGGTTGCCTCGAGCGCATCGCGCACTTTGGCCTTGTCGGTCGAGCCGGCACGCTTGATCGCCCCTACCATCAACATCAGGCCGTCGTAGGCATGCCCGCCAAAAGTGGACACATCGGTCTTGAAACGGGTTTCGTAGTCGCGCTTGTAAGCCGTGACTACCGGCTTTTGCGGGTCGTTGGCGGCCAGCAGGTCGGGCACCAGCAGCGCCGCAGCGGGCAGACGCACGCCTTCAGCCGCCGGGCCGGAAAGCTTGACGTACTCCATCGAGGCCACGCCGTGCGACTGGTACAGCGGCAACATCAGGCCGACCTGGCGGTAGTTGCGGGTGACGATCGCCGGCCCCTGGCCGAATCCGGCGTTGAGCACCGCCTGGGCGCCGCTGCCCCGGATCTTGGTCAGCTGGGCGGTCATGTCGTTGTCGGCCGCGCCATAGGCCTCATCGGCGACCACTTCCATGGCGTATTTGGGCGCGACTTTCAGGCACTCGCCGCGCATCGACTTGTCGAAGCCGCCGCCGCCCGAAATCAGCGCCACCCTGGACAACTTGCGCGCCTGCAGGTCGGCGAATATCTTCTCGCACGCCATGCGGTCGGTGTGCGGCGTCTTGAAGACCCATTTCCTGGTCGGCTCGACGATGCCCACCGCTCCGGCCAGCGAGATGAACGGGAGCTGCGCCTGCTCCACCAGCAACGCACCGGCCATGGTGGTGCCGGTGGTCGACCCGCCGACGATCGCGTCGACCCGGTCCTGCTCGATCAACCGCTTGGCGAAGGTGCGCGCCTTCTCGGCGTCGCCGCCGTCGTCGTAGGCGACGAGCTGGAGCTTGCGTCCGAGCACGCCGCCTTCGGCATTGATGCGTTCGATCACCATCTCGAGCGTCTTCTGTTCCGGATCGCCCAGGAATGCCGCCGGCCCGGTGACGGAGAGAAAGGCCCCGATGCGGATCGCTTCCTGCGCCAGGGCGCCACCGGCGGCGGCCAGCGCGCCAGCCACGACCAGTGCCGCGCCATACAAGGACTTGGGGGTGAACCTGTGGATTCTCATGTCATTCTCCGGTTGAATCGCTGAAATACCGGGACCGCCTGGCCGCTCACGACCGGCACCGCCCGACCCCTGCACTGCTGGTCCATGAAATCGAGCTCCAAGCGGCCGGCGCGATGTGCGATCGCGTGGCCGGAAACGGGTACACTGGACTTCATTGGCCTATTCTGGTACCGGAATGCAGGAATTTGTTTGATCTAGTTCAAGTTAAAGAGGCGGCAGTGAACCAGGCACCCAAAGAATCTCGATCTGCAGCCGCCCGTGCCCGGGTTATCCCTGATATCGACCCCCCGTTGGTGATTCGTCCGGTGCGGCGCGCCGACCTCGACCAGGTGATCGCGATCGACGCCACCGTCACCGGTCTGGAAAAGCGCAAATACTGGATCTCCGTGTTTCGGCGCTACGGCGCCGGGGAGCACGTCGGGCAGCAGTTCCTGGTCGCGCTGGCGCAGCGGCGCGTCGTGGGGTTCATCATCGGTGAAGTGCGCGACTGGGAATTTGGCTCGCCACCCTGCGGTTGGGTGTTCGCGATCGACGTCGATCCGAAGGCGCGCCTGGCGGGCGTCGGTACCCGGCTGCTCGAATCCATCAGTGCGAACTTCCAGCGTGCCGGGGTGCGCAAACTGCGCACCATGCTGGCGCGCGACAACACGTTGATCCTGTCTTTCTTTCGCAGCCAGGGGATGATGGCCGGCCCATTGGTGTCGCTCGAGATGGACCTCGATGCGAAATAACTTGTTGCCCCCACGTGCACCAGGTGCGCAGCGGTCTTCCAACGCGCCGCTGGCTGGCGCAACAGCTCCTCAACCGGTCGAAACCGGCACGCGCCCGGGCCGTGTCGTCGCGGCTGCGGACCAGATCGGGGGCTTTTGCACCCGCAGCCGATGCATCCCGGCCTGCGTGTTTCAAGTAGTGCGTGTCGGGCGGCGCGCGGTGGAGCGACCGACATGAGACTGCAGAAGAACACCCTGCTTGCGTTGTACAGCGTGCTTGAATTCGCACGCGACCCGCAGCGGCATATCTCGGCGGCGGAAATCGCCGAGAAATATGGCGCGTCGTCACACCACCTGGCCAAGGTCCTGGCCGAACTGGCGCGCACGGGCATTGTGGAGTCGGTGCGTGGTGTTGGTGGCGGCTACCGGTTTGCCGGCAACGTGCGCCGGGTCACGCTGATGGACATCGTCCAGCTGTTCGAGGAGTTCGCACCGCCCACGACGCAGCGTGCCGGCCCCGAGGCGTCGACGCCAGTCGACCTGGCCCTGGGCGCGGTGCTGTCCGAAATCGGCCAGAACGCGCGGGCAACCTTCGGCTCCATCACGCTCGCCACGATGCTGCGGCTGATCGAACGACAGCAGACCGGCGCCGCCGCCGCGGCGCGCTGAGCGCCGCCACCAGCACAAGGCGGCCCGGCACCTCACGGCGCCGTGGCGACGACCGGCGCGCACGCACTCGCCGCGACGCGGCGCAACAGCCGCTCCCACCCGTCATCGATCTCCGACTGCAGGGTCTGGGCATCGGTGGCCGATGCCGACCTGCACCGACCTGATGGCGATCGTGCCGCAAATGTTCGCCGACTCGCTCACCCCCCGCTTCGACGTGCGGGTGTGGGAGTTGCCTGGCCACGGGCCGGCGTACAACGTGCGCATGGTGTGGCACCAGAGTGCAACCAACGATCCGGCGCATGCCTGGCTGCGCGGACAGGTACGGCGGCTTTTTTCGAGGTGATGGCGCGCCACCGCGTGCGGTCTTACGGAGCAGCGCAAAACAGCGGCCACTGGCCCGGAACACCCTTGAGCGCGTGCGTGCCACGGGCCGCGAATTCGATGCCCGAGCCGGCCACCAGGTCCCGGGTGGTGCTGGAGACCATCACCTCGCCCGCGCCCGCGTGCGCCATCACGCGGGCGCCGATGTGCACCGCCAGGCCGCTGACCTTGTCGCCCGTGGCCTCGACCTCGCCGGTGTGCAGGCCGGCTCGGATGTCGATGCCCAGCGCCTTGACTTCGCGGCCGATCGCCGCCGCACAGCGGATCGCCCGCGCCGGGCCGTCGAAGGTGGCGAACAGGCCGTCACCGGCGGTGTCGATCTCGACCCCGCGGTGCGCCGCCAGCTGTGTGCGGCCGATGGCGTGGAACCGCTGCAGCAGTTCGCTCCAGGCCTTGTCGCCGATGCGCGCCGCCATGTCGGTCGAACCCACGATGTCGGTGAACAGCACGGTGGCCAGCCAGCGCTCGCCATGCCCTGTCTGTTCGCGCACCCAGCCCGCGATCGCGAACTGGCAGATCGCGTCGATGATCGCGTCCACATCGCCTTCCGGCGCCACGTGGTCCACACCCGGCAATTCCAGGTACACCGCGTCGGGTACATGGTCGGCCAGGAAACGCCCGTTGGCGCGCACCACGATCCGGTCCTCGCGCCGCTGCAGGATCAGCGTGGGCCGCCTGATCTGGGGCAGGATCGCGCGCACGTCGATCTGGTCGTTGGCGAGCACCAGACGCCGGATCGCGCTGGGCGAGGCGGTCTGGCGCTGGCGGCGCGCGGCCTGCTCGCAGAAGGCGACGTCATCCACGCGGCTCGGTGCAAAACCGCGCACCGACACCGGCTTGCCCCAGGAGTAGGCCACCGCCGACAGATGCTGCTCCAATGTCGGCGAAAACGGATAGTCCGGCGCCCACGTGAAGCGCGCCATGGTCCCGAACATCACCAGCCGCTCGACCATGGCCGGATAGGTGGCGGTGAACAACGCGGCCATCGCACCACCTTCGGACGATGCAAACAGCACCGCCCGTTCGGAACCCACCGCCTGCATCACCGCGTGCACATCGTCCATGCGTTGTTCCAGCGTGGGCACACCCTCGAAGCCGTCCGACATGCCCTGCCCGCGCTTGTCGAACATGATCACGCGAAAGCTCTGGGCCAGCTTGCGCAGCATCTGCGCATAGGCCTCATAACGCCAGTTCTCGTCCAGGTGCGCCACGATGCCCGGCACGATGACCAGGTCCTGCGCGCCGCTGCCAAACACCTGGTAGGCGATGCTCAGGCCGTCGGATTCGGCGTACTGCGTTGACGGCGTCGGCAATGGGGTGGTCATGGCGCCGACTCTAGCCCAGGTTGCGGCACCTTGGCGACAGCATGCCGATTTGCGGATGCTATTCTTGAGTGCGAGGCCGCCCGCGCGACGATGCCGCAGGCGCCGCAATCCAATTTCCGAACCAACTGCGGACCATGCCCACAGAACACTTCGACGTACTGATCATCGGCGCCGGCCTCTCCGGCATCGGCGCTGCCCACCACCTGCAGACCAACTGCCCCGGCCACTCGTTCGCCATCCTCGAGGGCCGCGACAGCATCGGCGGCACCTGGGACCTGTTCCGTTACCCCGGCATCCGCTCCGACTCGGACATGTACACGCTGGGTTACTCGTTTCGCCCGTGGGAACAGGCCAAGGCAATCGCCGACGGTCCGTCGATCCTGAAGTACGTGAAGGACACCGCCGCCGAAGCCGGCATCGACACCAGAATCCGCTTCGGCCACCAGGTGCGGCGGGCGGCCTGGTCGACGCCCGATGCGCGCTGGACGGTCGAGGCCGAGCGTGGCGCCGGCCAGGAGCCGGTGCGCCTGAGCTGCAATTTCCTTTTCATGTGCGCCGGTTATTACCGCTACGACCAGGGTTACACGCCGGATTTTCCAGGGTCGGAGCGTTTTGCCGGGCGCATCGTGCACCCGCAGAAGTGGCCCGCAGACATCGACTACGCCGGCAAGAAGGTGGTGGTGGTCGGCAGCGGCGCCACGGCCGTGACGCTGCTGCCCGAACTGGCGAAGGACGCCGCCCATGTGACGATGCTGCAGCGCTCACCCACCTACGTGGTGGCGCGCCCGTCCGAGGACGCGATGGCGTTGTGGTTGCGCCGCCACCTGCCGGCCATGTGGGCCTACAACATCACGCGCTGGAAACGCGTGTTGCTGGGCATGTATGTGTTCAGGATGTGCCGGCGCGAGCCGGCCAAGATGAAGCGCTTCCTGCTGGGGGGCGTGCGCCAGGCGCTGGGGCCGGCCTACGACGTGGCGAAACACTTCACGCCGCGTTACAACCCGTGGGAACAACGCTTGTGCCTGGTGCCCGACGGTGACCTGTTCGAGGCCATCCGGTCCGGGCGCGCGGAAGTCGTGACCGACCAGATCCGGAACTTCGACGAAACCGGCATCCAGCTCGAATCCGGTCAGCACCTCGACGCCGACCTGATCGTCACCGCCACCGGGCTGGCGCTGCAGGTGATCGGCGGCCTGCAGCTCACGGTCGACGGCCAACCGGTGGACATGGCACGCACCATGAACTACAAAGGCCTGATGTACAGCGGCATCCCCAACCTGGCCTCGAGCTTCGGTTACACCAATGCCTCGTGGACGCTCAAGTGCGACCTGACCTGCGAATACGTCTGCCGGCTGCTCAACCACATGCAGAAGCACCACATCGCGCATTGCACCCCGCGCAATACCGACCCGTCCATCACCGAGGAGCCGTGGGTCGACTTTTCGTCGGGCTACTTCCAGCGGTCGATGCATCTGTTGCCCAAACAGGGCTCGCGCGCGCCCTGGAAGCTGTACCAGAACTACCCGCGCGACATCCTGCTGCTGCGTTTGGGCAAGGTGGACGACGGTGTGCTGGAGTTTGCGCGCGCGGCCTGATCATCGGCTTGAACATCGGCCTGAACATCGGGCCCGGCAGCACTCGCTGGCCCGCTGGCGCGTGTGTTGACTATGGTCCACAGCTGGCTATAGTGGAACATCCGTTGGCTCGGGTTTGACATCGGGAAGGAGGGTACCGGTATGCGACTGTTTTATCGATCTCTGGGCGTGGCCTTGTTGTGCATTTCTACCGCGGTATTCGCCGCTGGCGGCGGCGGTGGCGGCGGTGGGAGCGGCGGCGGTGGGAGCGGTGGCGGTGGGAGCGGTGGCGGGAGCGGCGGTGGCGGTGGGAGCGGCGGTGGCGGGAGCGGCGGTGGCGGCGGCGGCGAAGCGCAATCACTCGACCCCGTCATTGTGGCCGCCAGAGACGGGATTGCAAGAAACGACTGGGCCGCCACACAGGCGCTTCTTAAAAAGGCCCTGGAAAGAAATCCGCGCAATGCCGACTACCACAACCTTTACGCCTTCTCGACCCGCAAGGGGCCGAACCCCGACATGGCGCTGGTGTTCGCCGAATATGCTGAGGCGTTGCGCATCGATCCAAAGCACCGGGGCGCACACGAATACGTGGGCGAGGCGTATTTGCAGGTCAATAACCTTGCCAAGGCCAAGGAGCACCTCGGTACGCTCGACCGCTTGTGCTTCTTCGGGTGCGAGGAGTATGCCGACCTGAAGGCCAAGGTCAAGCAATACGAGGCGACACATGCGCGCTGAAGCCTTTGCCATGGCAGTGGGTGAATGCGCGCCATGCTGACCAATCTGCAAGCGCCGTTGGCGCTCGCGGCACGCATCCTGATCGTGCTGCTGTTTTTGCCTGAAGGGATCAGCAAGATCGGCAGTTTTTCCGGCGTCGTCGGCTACATCAAGGCCGCCGGATTGCCTTTTCCTGCCTTGGGTGCGGTGATTGCCATCGCGGTGGAAGCAGGTGGTTCACTGGCATTGCTTTTGGGTCTGCAGACCCGATGGGTCGCGCTGGTGATGGCCATGTTTTGCGTGGCGACTGCCATCTTCTTTCACAACTTCTGGGCATCGCCCGAAGACCAGGCGATGGTGCAGCACATCATGTTCTTCAAGAATATGGCCATTGCCGGCGGGCTGTTGATGCTGACCGCTTTTGGCGCTGGCGCCTGGAGTGTCGATGCCAGGCGCGGGGCCGATTGAGCCGGCTGCCTGGTGACCCGTTCCCGATCCGACCGCGCCCGTCAAGCTGATGCCCGTCCGGCAATCATGTGTAACGGTTGCAACCTGAGATGTTGCCGCATCGGATGGCGCAATGCAGACCGCGCGGCCATGTTCGGCAGGATTTGCTCCATTGCGGCGGGTGTGCTGGCACTGGCCGGGTGCGCCGGGCCGGTTGTCGTGCCGGCTTTGCCGGGCTTGCAAACATGGCACGACGCAAGTTTCCACTTCGACCCGCACGGCGCCCCCACGCCAGCCCTGGAATCACCCGCCGACGTGTTCGGGCTGGATGACGACATCCTGGCCGACTTGAGGTCGTCCGACCAGAGCCTCAGGCCGACCGCCGAGCGCCTGGCGGCTCTGCTGGCCCATGTCTACGGTGACGGCGGCATCCGCATGTCTTATGCCCTGGGGCGCACCACCGGGGCCACGCAGACCTGGAGGAACCGCGAGGGCGACTGCCTTTCGCTGACCATCATGGTGTATGCCGCAGCCACGGCGCTGGGTATCCCGGCCCACATGCAGGAGGTGCGTGTTCCTCTGACGATCGACCGGCGCGACGGCATCGACTACATCGTCGGCCATGTCAATGTGCTGGTGCGCAATCCGCAGGCACTCACGGTCCAGGGACGCAACTTCGTTCCGGGCGGATTGATCATCGACTTCGAACCGCAGCTCGGCTCCAGGGTGACCGGCCTGCAGCTCAGCGAATCGGAAATCATGGCGCGCTTCTACAACAACCGGGCTGTGGAGCACCTGGCGACCAGCGACGATCGGGCCTACGCCTATTACCGGGCGGCGATCGAGGCCGATCCCCGGTTCGCGCCGGCCTATGCCAATCTGGCC
>JANMYG010000350.1:0-7837 GCA_031381865.1 Betaproteobacteria bacterium
AACATTCTGGCCGCGGCTGTCTGAGCGTAGAGAGCGCAGCGAACGCAGCGAGTTCCGCGGCCCGACCCCTGGGCGAGTACCGCAGGGCAGTCGACGCGTTCAGCGGAGACCGCCCCAGCATGAGCCACCGCCGGGTGCCGCATGCCGCGAGGCGCGCCAACGAGAGGAAGTTGGCAATCGGGAAGCAACGACCGCAATGGGCCGCAAGCAGCCATTGGCGTCAGCCTGCTGCTGCTGCACCCGGACGGTTCGCGTGGCATGTCAGATGACCTCGAGCTCGGCGTTCAGCGCGCCGGCGGCCTTGATCGCCTGCAGGATGGCGAGCAGGTCCTGCGGGGTTGCGCCCAGGGCGTTGAGCGCGCGCACGACGTCGGCCAGTTGGGGGGCGGCCGGCATCTGGATCAGGATGCCGGGCTCCTGCTTGATCTGGATGTTGCTCTTCTCGGTCACCACGGTCTGGCCGCCGGTGGACAAGGCGTTGGGCTGGCTGATGACGGGTGTGGTGCTGATGCTGACCGACAGGTTTCCGTGGGCGATCGCGCACGGACCCAGCGTGACGGACTGGTTGAGCACGATCGAACCGGTGCGCGCATTGATCACCACCTTGGCCGAAGGAATCGAGGACTCGAGCGGCAACTCCTCCATCTCGGCGATGAACGTGACGCGCGCATTGGGGTCGGTCGGGGCGCGCACCTGCACCGTGCGCCCGTCCAGCGCCTGCGCCGATCCCTCGCCGAAGCGCCGGTTGATCGACTGCGCGACCCGGCGCGCGGTCTGGAAGTCGGAGGCGTCGAGCCCCAGGCTGATGGTGTCGCCCACCTGCAGCGGGGTCGGAACGGCGCGCTCGACCTGCGCGCCGCCGGGGATGCGACCGGCCGCGAGGTGGTTGATCTGCACCTTGCTGCCGCCGGCCGAGGCGCCCGCGCCGCCGACGATCAGGCTGCCCTGCGCCAGCGCGTAAATCTCGCCGTCGACGCCGCGCAGCGGCGTGCTGATCAGCATGCCGCCCTTGAGCGACTTGGAGTTGCCGAGCGACGACACGTTGACGTCGAGGTTTTGTCCGGGCCGCGCGAACGCCGGCAGTTGCGTCGTGACCAGCACCGCGGCCACGTTCTTGAGTTGCAGCGAGGCGGCTGTGGCCGCGGGCAGCGTGATGCCGAGCTGCTGCAGGTAGTTGTTCAGGCCCTGCGAGGTATAGGGCATCTGGGTGGTCTGGTCCCCCGTGCCGTCGAGTCCGATCACCAGGCCAAAGCCGGTCAGCTGGTTGCTGCGCACGCCTTCGATGGTGGCCACTTCCTTGATGCGCGCCGCCAGCGCCGGGGCCGCCAGCGCACACGCGAGCAGCAGCAGGGTCGCCAGCCGCGCCAGCGGTCGCACGTCGGGTCGGGGAGCAGGGCGGGTCATGGTGCGGGGTCTGGAGTGGGGTTGCGGCGGCTGCGCTCAGAACGGCAGCAGCGCCATGAAGAAGCGGGCCAGTATGCCGACCGTCTGGGCCTCGGCCTGTGCGCCGCGGCCGCGCGACTCGATGCGTGCGTTGGCGACCTGGGTCGAACTTACGAAGCTGCCCGGCTGGACCACGCGCGGGTCGACCGTGCCCGAAAAACGCAACACGTCGACGTTCTGGTTCACGCCGATCTGCTTTTCGCCGGCCACCACGAGGTGGCCGTTGGGCAGCACCTCGACCACGGTGGCGGTGATCGAGCCCGAGAAGGTGTTGGCGCTGGCGGTGGCGCCTTCCCCGGAGAAGTCGTTGGCCGACGACGTGCCGATCGAGAGCTTGGGCAGCAGCGAGGCGGCGGCGCCAGGAAAGGCCGTGACGCCGGCGTCCATCGAACTGCTGCGGTTGGCGGTGGAGGAGGATTTCTGGCTGGCGCTGACGTTCTCGATGATCTGTATCGTGAGCGTGTCGCCGACCATGCGGGCGCGCCGGTCCTCGAACGACGGGCGGTAACTGGCGGTCTGGAACAGGCTGCCGGTGGCCGGGCGGGTCTGGGTCGCGGTGCTGGCGGCGAACCGGGCGGGTGGCAGCGGGGCGAAGTCGACCTGCACCTTTTGCGGCAGCGACTCGCAGGCGCTGAACAGTGCGGCCACCAGCACCGTGCAGGCTCTGTGGCACAGGGCGCGCAGTGCCGGCATCACAGCTGCCCCAGCTTCTGCAGCATCTGGTCCGAGGTCTGGATCGCCTTGGAGTTCATCTCGTAGGCGCGCTGGGTCTGGATCATGGTGATCAGCTCCTGCACCACGTTGACGTTGGAGGTCTCCAGAAAACCTTGTGTCAGTGTGCCCAGGCCGCTGGAGCCGGGTGTGCCGGTGCTCGGTTGTCCCGAGGCGACACTCTCGGCGAACAGGTTCTGCCCCTGCGGTTCGAGTCCGGCCGGATTCAGGAAGCTGGCCATGGCGATGGTGCCGATCGATTGCGGCGAGGTGCTGCCCGGTATCGACGCCGTGACGGTGCCGTTGACGGCGATCGTGACATTCTTCGCGTTGGCGGGAACCGTCACGCCACTGGCCACCGGCAAGCCGCTGGCCGTGACCAGGCGCCCCTGGCTGTCGACCTGGAACGAGCCGTCGCGGGTGTAGTTGGTGCTGCCGTCAGGCATGGTGACCTGGAAGAAGCCGCTGCCCTGGATCGCGACATCGAGGTTGTTGCCGGTCTGCTGCACCGTGCCTTGCGCGAAATTGCGGCTGGTGGCCACGGTGCGTACACCGAGCCCCAGGTGCAGCCCGGTAGGCAGCTGCGACTGCTCAGTCGTGCTGGAGCCGACCTGGCGCAGGTTCTGGTACATCAGGTCCTCGAACACGGCATTGGCGCGCTTGTAACCGGTGGTCGACACGTTGGCCAGGTTGTGCGCGATCACGTCCAGCTGCATCTGCTGGGCTTCCATGCCGGTTTTGGAGATCCAGAGCGAGTTGATCATGTTGGTGTCCTGTGGCAAGAAATCGGGGTGGTGCGGCGCAGACCACCGTTGACGCTGAACCGGTGGAGCGGCCCAACGAGCGGCCCAGGGTGAACGGGCAGCTGTTTGTCATCCATGTTCATCCCTGCAGGCCCAGCAACTGGCCGGCCGAGCGGTCGTTCGATTCGGCGGTCTGCAGCAGGCGCATCTGCACCTCGAACTGGCGCGCGGTCTGGATCATGCCGACCATGGTCTCGATCGGGTTGACGTTGGAGCCTTCCAGTACACCGACCTGCATCCGGGCGCTGGCGTCGTTCGGCAACGGGTCGCCGGAAGCGGCGCGGAACAGGCCGTCGTCGCCGCGCCTGAGCGGCTCGTCGGTGGTCGGGGTGGCCAGCTTGATGCGTCCTATTGCCGAGGGGCTCTGGCCCGGAACTTTCGCGCTGATTGTTCCGTCCTGGCCAATCGCCAGTTCCGCGTTGGCGGGCACCGTGACCGGTGCGCCGCCGCTGGACAACACCGCCAGGCCGTTGCCGGTCACCAGGGTGCCGTCGGGCGACACCTCGAACGCGCCATTGCGTGTGTACGACTCGGTGCCGTCGAGGCCCTGGACCGCAAACCAGGCATTGCCCACTGCCATGGCGTCCATGCTGCGCCCGGTGCGCTGTACCGCGCCGGGCGTGTCGAGATGGCCGGAGGTGGCTTCGAGCGCGAACACGCGTGTGGTCGCACCGTCGCCGCGCAGCGGCACCGCGCGGTAACTCGACAACTCGGCGCGAAAACCGTTGGTCGATGCGTTCGCCAGATTGTTGGAAAGCACGGCCTGCCGGTGGGCGGCCGCGTTGGCGCCGGTCATGGCGGTGTAGATCAGGCGGTCCATGGGCTGGCCGGTTCAGTCGGTTGTCGGGTCGTGGCTGCGCAATTCAACGCAGGTTGGTCAGCGTCGACAACACCTGGTCCTGGGTCTTGATGGTCTGCGCATTGGCCTGGTAGGTGCGTTGCGCCGTCATCATGTTGACCAGCTCCGAGGTCAGGTCGATGTTGGACTGCTCCAGCGCGCCGGCGCGCAAGGCGCCAAATTTCCCCACCGCGGGCGAACCCTGGATCGGCTGGCCCGACGCGATGGTCTCGATCCAGGTGTTGCCAGCCGATGCCGTCAGGCCCTGCACGTTGCGGAAATCGACCAGCGCCACCTGCCCGGTGGCCTGGTTCTGTCCGTTCGAATAACTGGCCAGGATGACGCCGCTCTCGCCGATCTTGAGCGACACGAAGTCGCCCGGCGCGTAGCCGTCCTGGCTCAGGTCCGATACCGCGAAGGCGGTCGCGTACTGCGTGACAGCCGCCATGTCGATGGTCGCGCTGAAAGCCCCGATGGCCGGATTGGGCGACACCAGGTTGATGGTGGGCGCCGCCGGAACCGAACTCAGCAACTGGCCGTTGGTGCCGAAATTCAGTGTCGCCACCCGCGTGGCGGTCGCCGTGGCATTGGAGGTGGGATCGGTATAGACCTCCCAGGTGTCGTTGGCGCTCTTGCGCATGTACACCGAACTCGCGATCGGTGCACCCTGCGCGTCATAGGTGGTCACCGATGTACCGTAGGTCGTCAAGGCAATTGGTGGTACCGGCGTATTCCAGACCGGCTGGCGTGCATCCAGGTTGAATTCGGCCGTGATCGCCGTGGTGGCCTGCGCCGGGATCGGGCTCGAGGTAGGCAACTGTAGCGCCTGCAGCGTGTTGCTGGTCGGCACGCCGGCCACCGTGGTCGGGTAACCCATCAGGTTGGCTCCGGCGTTGGTCACGATGTTGCCCTGGGTGTCGAGCTTGAAATCGCCCGAACGCGTATAGGCGGCAGTGCCGTCGGGCTGGGTGACGCGGAAGAACCCCGGGCCGTTGATCGCCAGGTCGAGATTCCTGCCGGTGATTTCGACACTGCCCTGCGTGAACAGCTGCGACACCGCCGCCACCTCGACACCGATGCCACCCGCGACACCGTCGCCGCCCCCCGCGGCGAGCACGATTTGCGAGAATTCGGCGCGCGACACCTTGGCGCCGACCGTATTCGCGTTGGCGATGTTGTTGCCGATCACATCGAGGTTGCGGCTGGCGGCGTTCAGGCCCGAGAGCCCGGTTTGAAATGACATGGTGTGTTTCCTGCTGAAGTGGTGCCAGTGGCGGGATCGGAGCGGCGAAGTTAAAGGATCGACTTGACGGCGCCGTAGGCGACCGTGCCCAGGCGCTGGAGCTGGAGGTTCATGGCGCCGTTGTCGGCGCCCACCGACAGCACCCGGTCGCGCACCAGCGGCGTGGCCCCGACGACCTGCCCGCCCGCGGTGGCGGTGACGCGGTAACTCGGGTTGCCGAGCGCCGCGCGGCCTGTGGCATCCCAGTCGAAGTTGTGCCGGCCGGCCGCCTGCGGCCCGAGGTCGAAGCTGTCCACCACCTGTCCGCCGGCCGACAGGATGTCGATCCGCACGCTGTCGGCCTTCAGCGCCAGGTCGACCGCGCCACCGGTCTTGCCGTTGTCGAGCGCCAGCGCGTCACCCTCGACCAGCACCTGGTGCCCGACCAGCGAACTGCCCTGGAGCATCTGCATCGACGCCAGTTGGGTGGCCAGGCCCTGCAGTGTCTGGTTGACCTGCTGCACGCTCGAGACGGTCGAGATCTGCGCCATCTGCGAGGTCATCTGGGCGTTGTCCATCGGGTTCATCGGGTCCTGGTTGCTGAGTTGCGCCACCAGCAATTTCAGGAACCGGTCTTCCGACACGGCGCCGCTGGTCGCGGATGCCGCCGCCGGCGTGCTGCTGCTGGCGCCGGGGGCGGTGGATGGGGAAATGCTCGTGATCATGCGGGTGCCTGCGGGTTCATTGGCCCATTTGGAGCGTCTTGAGCAACAGCGACTTGGCGGTGTTCATGACTTCGACGTTGTTCTGGTAGGAGCGCGAAGCCGAGATCATGTTCACCATCTCCTCCACCGGATTCACTTTGGACTGCGTCACGTAGCCCTGCGCATCGGCCTGCGGATGGGTGGGGTTGTGCAGTTTGCGCATCGGCTCGCTGCTTTCCCGGATCCCGTTCACGCGCACACCCGACGACGCGTCGGACCCCATCGGAACCGTCTCGAACACCACCTGGCGCGCCTTGTAGGCCTGGCCGTCCGGACCGGCCACCGCGTCGGCGTTGGCGAGGTTGCTGGCCACCACATTGAGGCGTTGCGACTGGGCGCTGATGGCGCTTCCCGACACACTGAAGATGGAGAACATGGACATGGGGTGGCTCCGTTGGCTGCGTCGGCCCTTATTGGCCCTGGATGGCGCTCAAGATCGTCTTGGAATAACCGTTAATAAAACGCAGGGTGGATTCGTAGCGCACCGCGTTGTCGACAAAACTGGCGCGTTCCCGGTCCAGGTCGACACTGTTGTTGTCCATCGCCGGCTGGGACTGGATCGCGTAGGCCAGAGCGGAGGAGCCGTCGGCCAGATCACCGGCCTCGGCACCCAGGGGAATATGGGCCGTATGCGGTTGCTGGCCAGCCGGCAGCGCAGCCTGGCTGACCGAAAGCTGGCGCACGCCGCTGGCAGCGGCCATGGCGGCCTTGAAATTGACGTCCCGTGCGGCGTAGCCGGGTGTGTCCGCGTTGGCGATGTTGCTGGCGATGACTCGCTGGCGCTCCGCGCGCACCACCAGGGCGTTCGCATGGAAATCCAATCCGCTCGTCAACTGTGCAAACATGAAACAACACCTCCACTGATCGGTTCAACCACTGCCGTGTGCTGGGGACCCACGGCGTGAAACGATTATGGGAAGAGCTTGAGCCTGCCGATCATTCGAATAACGGTGATTTCCGCCACCACTTGAGCCCTTTGCCGGTGCGGCAACGGCCTAAAGTCACAGTACGGCCATTTGCCGGGCGTGCAGTGGGAATTTCAAATGTGGTGTCGAACAATGCGCAGAATCAACCGGACCCTGGCCGGTGCCGCGGTGCTCGTGGTTTCGGTCTGCGCGCCGGCGCAGGACCAGTCGACGGCCCTGGTCCGGGACTCGCAGGCCTGGATCGACCAGGCCGTGGCTGCCGCGCGTCCGCCTGGCGCCGCGCCGCTGCGCATGGAGGTCAGCGTCGGGGCGCTCGACAGCCGGCTCGTGCTGGCGGCCTGCGCCCGCGTGGAGCCGTACATGCCACCGGGGCTGCGCCTGTGGGGCAAGACGCGGCTGGGGCTGCGCTGCGTTGACGGCAACGCCAAATGGAATGTGTTCCTGCCGGTGCAGGTCAAGGCCTTTGGCCAGGCCTGGGTGGTCAAGGGCGACATCGCCTCCGGGACGGTGCTGGGCCAGGATGATGCGGTGCTGGCCGAAGTCGACTGGGCGCAGGACAACAGCAGCATCCTCGCCGACCCGGCCTTGTGGCTCGGCCTGGCGGCCGCGCGCCAGTTGACGACCGGACAGGCGCTACGCCAGGGAATGGTCAGGCCGGCGCAGGTTTTCGCGGCCGGCACCATGGTGCGCATCCAGGCCCAGGGCCCGGGCTTTACGGTGACCTCCGACGGGCAGGCGCTGTCGCCCGGTGTGGTCGGGGCGGCGGCCCGGGTCAAGATGGACAATGGACGTGTGTTATCCGGCGTGGTGCTGGATTTTCATACAGTCCGGGTCGATCTCTGAAACAGGGCGGACGATGTTGACGAAGATGTCTCAAGTTTTGTTCTGCTCGGTCGATAGCTACCTTACGATGCTACGCCTGAGTAGTGTTGGGGAACACCATGAAAATAGGCCAACCTTCTGATACTTCACCTGCAGCCACGCAGGGCAACACGCCTGCGCCGGCCAAGGCCGGCCAGGGAACAGCGCCGGCGGCAGGCGTCGAGCGAAGATCTTCCGGGGTCGATTTCACCGTGTCCGAGCAGGCGCGCCGGCTGGAGCGCACGCGCGCCGGCGACGTGCCCGATGTG
>JANMYG010000385.1:0-4134 GCA_031381865.1 Betaproteobacteria bacterium
GCAAGCCAGTTCGACACTTCCAGCACGCGCTCCAATGGGTCGAGATGCGCGCCCAGCGAGGTTTCGAGCGCATAACCGATCGGACCGAAATCATGGGTCCGCAGCCACTGCAGGTGCGGTACGGTGATCAGCAGTGCCACCAGGACACAAAGCAACAAACCGCGGCGCTGCCGCGGATCGCGCCACCCGCGCTGGGTGACCCAGAAGACCAGCACCGACGCCGCGGTGACCGCGATCTGGTACTTGGCCAGCATGCCCAGGCCAAGCGCGATTCCCAGCGCCACCCACCAGCGCTGGCGCCCGGAGCTGACCGCCTTCCAGCACAACACGGCGCTGAGGGTCGAGAAAAATGTCAGCACCGTGTTGTGGTTGTAGGCATGCAGCCGCATGTTGTAGTACGAAATGCACAACACCGCGAACAACGCCAAAGCGGCGTAGCTGTGCCCGCGAATTCGGGCCACGATGTGCCAGAACAGGTAAAGCGAACCCAGGTTGAGCAGCACCGCCAGCAGGTAGGTGGTCCACACCTGGGCACCGAAGAACTGCGCCGACAGCCAGAACAGCCAGGTTGGCAGGGGCGGATGTTTGTAGTAGCCCCACTCGATCGACCGCATCCAGCTCAACTGTTCGATGTTGTCGGTCGGTGGTGAAAGGCTGGTGTAGGAAAGATGCGACAACCAGACCGCCGCGAAAACGGCCAGCAACACGCATACCCACAGATCAGGACCGGTGCGCGCGATGGCTGCACGCAACCACGCGTTGAACCGTGCAGGCGGCAGCTGCGTCGACGGCCGGCCCGGGCCGTTGTGGGCCGAAAACGCTTGCGCGCCTTCGGTTGCGGCGTGACGTGAATGGACGCCGCCGGCCTGGTAGTCCGGTACGCGCGCAGGACTGCCGTTCATAGGGCCGGGTGGACCTTGCGGGTCGCCAGCGGGACCAGCCGCGCCAGCCAGGCGCTCGCGATGCCAATGCCGGCACCGGCCAGCACATCGCTCGGAAAATGCAGTCCCAGGCAAACCCGGCTCCAGGCGATCAGGCTGGCGAGTCCCAAGGCGGCCAGGGCCAGCGGGCGCCGCCGCGTGGACCATGCCAGCGTGGCGCCGAATGCGAAAGCCACGCTGGCGTGTGTGCTCGGGAAACCGGCAGACTGGGCGTGGCTGAGCCAGACCGTGCCTATGCCACTGGAAAACGGCCTTGGCATCGGAAAGAAATGCTGCCCCAAACGGGCCAGCAGCCAGGCGAACAACATCGCACACAAGACGCGCGACACGCAACGTTGTATGCGGGCATCGCCCACCACGAACGCGCCGATGGTTCCGGCAATCAGCCACTGCGGCAATTCCTGCGACGCGAAGCGGGCCAGCGGCACCAGCCAGGCGGGCGAGGTCGTGGTCGCGTTGACCCACAAAAACAACAGGTTGTCGAGCTCGAACATGGGGCGGGTCCTTGGTGGCGGCCGCCCGACTGTGCGCCCCGAAGATTAAGGCATGCTGAAGGCCTGCTGGTCACCGCGCCACGCGGCGCCTCCTGGCGAGCAGCCTGCGTACCGGACTGTGTTCGAGCACCAGGTAGGTCGTGCCGGCGATGACCCAGCACAACCACGCCGTCCACAGGGTGTGGCTCAGGTAATGTGCGCCACGCACCTGCTGCGCCAGGCCGATCGCCAGCCCTGCCAGCAATGTGACGACCAGCCAGACCACCGCCGCCAGGCGCGCCTTTTCGCGCAACCAGAAGTAGCCCGCCATGAAGCAAAAGGCGGCCGACGCGTGGCCGGCCGGAAAACAGCGGCCCACGCCGCCGTCTGTCACACCCCAGGCCCAATGGGAAACATAGGTCGCCGGGCCACCGAACTCCTGCAGGTCCCATGGGCAACTGGTCTGGCTCCAGCTCTTCACGATCCATATGACCAGCACACTCATCAGCGCGGCTACCAGCAGGTTGACCCGTTCGCGCCGCGTGAGCAACCGCAAGGCGCCAAACGGCCACCATATGGCCAGCACCAGCGCGAACTGCAATGACCACGCCACGCGCCGGGCCCCTTGGTGCAGGATCGACGCGTACAGCCAATGGTCGCGCAACGGGAACCCGCTGGGGGTGCCGAACCGGCGGGCCAACGCAAGATCGACGCCAAACAGGTCCCAGGCGGCGATCAAAATGAAGAAAGCCAGGGTCCACAGGCCGAGCCGGAAATAATGCTGTCGGGACATGGGGTACAGGGCGTGGCAGACCATCGATGGACAGGAAATCGAGGATACACGCAGTGGCGCGGCAGCTGCTCGTGCCGCAGCGGCTGCCAAGCACAGTAAAATTTGCCCAGTTACGCGACGGTTACCGCAGGCATGGCCGCATCTCGTGACAGCAACGCCTAAATCTGGGGGATTCACACCATGGCACTCGTCTCGATGCGCGAGCTGCTGGACCACGCGGCCGCCAACGGCTACGGCATTCCGGCTTTCAATGTCAACAATCTGGAGCAGGTGCAGGCGGTGATGTGGGCCGCCGAGGAGGTCGGCGCCCCGGTCATCCTGCAGGCCAGCGCAGGCGCGCGCAAGTATGCGGGCGAGGCGTTCATCAAGCACCTGATTTCGGCCGCCGTGGAGAGTTATCCGCGCATCCCGCTGGTGATGCACCAGGACCACGGCCAGAGCCCGGAAATATGCCAGAGCGCGATCAACCTCGGATTCAGCTCCGTCATGATGGACGGCTCGTTGATGGCCGACGGCAAGACCATCGCCAGCTACGACTACAACGTGGAAGTGACACGCAAGGTGGTGGACATGGCCCACGCCACCGGCGTCACGGTCGAGGGTGAACTGGGGTGCCTGGGGTCGCTGGAAACGATGCGCGGCGACAAGGAGGACGGCCACGGCACCGAGGCCACGATGACGATGGACCAGTTGCTCACCGACCCCGAGCAGGCGGCCGACTTCGTACGGCGCACCCAACTCGACGCATTGGCCATCGCCATCGGAACCAGCCACGGCGCCTACAAGTTCACGCGCAAGCCCACCGGCGACATCCTGGCGATCGAGCGCATCAAGGAAATCAACCGCCGCCTGCCCAACACCCACCTGGTGATGCACGGTTCGTCGTCGGTGCCGCAGGACCTGCTGGCCATCATCCGCGAATACGGCGGCGACATGAAGGAGACCTACGGCGTTCCGGTCGAGGAGATCCAGAAGGCGATCAAGTTCGGCGTGCGCAAGATCAATATCGACACCGACGTTCGCCTGGCCATGACCGGCGCGGTGCGCAAATACATGGCGCAGAACCCGGACAAGTTCGACCCGCGCGACTGGCTCAAGCCGGCACGCGAAGCGGCCCGGCAGATCTGCAAGCAGCGATACCTGCAGTTCGGCTGCGAAGGCCAGGGCGCCAAGGTCAAGGGCCACGGCCTGCAGGTCGTGGCGGCGCAGTACGCGCGTGGTGAACTGGCCCAGGTGGTGCAGTAGGGTCTGGTCGCCGACTGGCCGGCCTGCGTCCGCGGGCGGGCGCCGACAGGTCGCTCGGGCAACCGCAGACGCTGCGTCACGGCTGCGGGCAGGGCGGAGCAGGGCCCTAAAATCTGCCGATGGATCCACAGCCACCAGCACTTCACACCTCCAGCATCCACTCGCTGCCGCTGCTCGCGCGTGGCAAGGTGCGCGACAACTATGCGGTAGGTGACGACCGCATCCTGATGGTGGCGAGCGACCGCCTGAGCGCGTTCGACGTGATCCTGGGCGAACCGATTCCCGACAAGGGCGCCCTGCTCACACGCATGGCCTTGTTCTGGTTCGACAAGCTCGGCCACATCTGCCCCAACCACCTGACCGGTGCGGCGCCCGAGAGCGTGGTCGGCGCCGATGAAGTCGCGCAGGTGCGCGGTCGCTCGATGCTGGTGAAGCGGCTCGAACCGCTGCCGGTCGAAGCGGTGGTGCGCGGTTACCTGGCCGGCAGCGGCTGGAAGGAGTACCAGCAGACCCAGTCGGTATGTGGCGTGCCTTTGCCGCCGGGGCTCAAGAACGCGTCGAAACTGCCGCGCCCGATCTACACGCCGGCGGCCAAGGCGGCGGCCGGTGAACACGACGAGAACATCAGTTTCGAGCGCACGCTCGAGATGGTCGGTGCCGACCTGGCCACGCGCATGCGCGA
>JANMYG010000386.1:0-4393 GCA_031381865.1 Betaproteobacteria bacterium
TCGAGGCGCCCACGTAGGCGGCGAACCAGGCCCAGGGCGAGAGCGGCGCGACCAGCAGGAACACGAGGTTGCCGGTGATCTTGCTCTGGATCAGCGAGGAGCTCGAGTTGGCGAACGCGTTCTGCAGCACGCTCATCATCACCAGCCCCGGGATCAGGAAGCTGATGTAGCCCACGCCTGGAAAAGCCTCGACATGGCCCTGCAGCACATGGCCGAAGATCAGCAGGTACAGCACGGCCGTGAGCACCGGCGCGGCCACGGTCTGGAAAGCGACTTTCCAGAAGCGCAGGATCTCCTTGCGGAAGAGCGTGCTGGCGCCGACGGTGCGGATCGAGAAGGCTTGCATGCGGGGACGATACACGCCCACACGCCCACTCGGGCGCTCTGGCCGCTGCGGTGGCGCCCGCTGGCCGCGCCGCATCGGCGGCGATACCCCAGAGACAACAGCAGCCGCTATGCGCGACACTGCGGGCTCATCACGACCACGACGGAGGAACTGCGATGTTTCCAACGAAACTGACTGCAGCTGCGCTGATGGCGACGGCGGGCCTGGCCACGCCGGCCGCGGCGCAGGTGCTCGACGCCGTCTACCGTGGCACGCTGGTCTGTGGCGACCTGCCCTTTGCCAGCGGCAGGAACCGCGAGGCGATCGAGGTCACGATCCGCGGCGGCAGCGTGAACTTCAAGCATGTCGTGCGCTTGAGCAACTCGGCGGTCGAGGACAACGCCGAGCAGGGCAGCGGCACGCTGGACGGCCAAAAGCTCGAATTGCAGGGCGCGTGGAAGGGTTCGATGCACGGCTACCAGTCGCGCTACAGCGGCACCTTCGTGCGCCGCAGTGCCGAGCTCAAAGGCACCCAGACCTGGAGCGACGGCAGCAAGAGTTTCAGCCGCAGCTGTGCCGGCTCGATCAAGCGCGACTTCAAGCCGCTGCTGCCGAAGAAGCCGCCGGGCTGAAGGGGCGCTGCGCTCAGGCGGGCGCACGGCCCTGCTGTGCGCGCATCCCTGGGCACCCAGACCGCGATGCCCACCGGGACGACAACGATGACCGGTCAGTCCGGTTTGCCGATCGTGACCGTATAGGTCTGTGGCGCAGGAATCGCGCCCACGCTGAGCGACAGCGTGATGCCCATGCCCGGCAGCTGCACGGTTTGCGAGCAGTTGTTGGCCACGCCGTTGATGGTGCAACTGTTGGCGGCGCGGTGGCGCAGGCCGTTTCGCGGCGCGTCATAGGCCAGCATGTCGACGCGGCTGTTCGAGACCTGCAGGCGCGTCGCGGTTCTGGCGCTGGTGTCGACTGCGGTCACGGTGTTGCTGTCCGCGGTCAAGGTCTACACCGTGCCGTTGCCGTCCAGGCTGAACTGATGGAAGTTCGTTACCGCGCCCACCGCAGGCAGCGTCAGCGCTTCCGCGCGCATGCCGACGAACCATTGGCCATCGCCGGCAAGGAACACGATCACCGCCCGGCCGGCGAGGTTCTTGAACATGAACACGCGGGCGTTGGTGGCGCCGTTCTCGATCATGTCGAAACCGCCGAGGGTGAGATTGGCCGTGAACCTGGGAAACGGGCCCGTGCCGGCCGTGCACGGTGCAAGACCCATGCAACGCGAGACGGCCGTGATCTGGCCGGTGGCGTCCAGGGTGAGCACGTCGGTCTGCGCGATGGTGCTGCCCACTCGGCCGCGCTGAATCGGGTCCCAACCCGCGATGTTCCAGGCGCCGGCGAACTCCGACACCGGCAAGCTCTGCGCCGGCAGGCCGATGCTCACCACGCGCTGCGCCGATGTCGTCGACTGCGTATGCACCAGCAGGATGCCGGCCAACGAGACCATGGCGGAGTGGGTCCAGCCGGGCTCGTTGGCGGTGTACTGGCAGGCGCCTGCGGGGGTCAGGTTGACGGGCACGCCATCCTGGTCGGAGATGATCAGCGTGGTGGCGTTGAGGGCGATCATGGGGGTCTGCCACCTCGCTTCGCTTGCGAACGGGCTGACCATCCGGTAGTTGCCGCTCCTGAGCCAGGCGCAGCCGTTGGCGCTCGGCCGCAGCGGCGCTGCGACCACATCCGACGCACTCGGGTTGGCGACGATCGCGGCGACCGTCTGCGCCAGCGTGACACCGTTGCTGGCCAACCTGGCCATCGCCGCGTCGATCTTCTGGTCGTGTTGATCGCCGACCACGAGTGCGGTGGTGAGCGGGTTGACCCCGCTCAGATTGGTCACCGGGGCGAGCGCGGCCACGACATACGCAACACCATCGGTGACTCTGGCCGCCGTCAGCGTCGAGCTGCTGCCGAAGGCGCCGTAGGCCGCCGCCGGAGTGGCCCCGGTGGCATGGGCCATCACCATCTCGGTCAGCGGCGTGATGTTGGCGCTGAAGCTGCCGCTGGTGCCGGTGCCGGCGACGAGCGAGTGGAAGGTGCTGCCGTCGGTGCCCACCACCTTCAGCGCACACGGCAGGCTGGCGCCGCTGATCGTGATCGTGTAGCCGCCGCTGCTGGCGGTCGTCGCCGTCGGCACCGTGCCGGTGCCGGCCGCGCACCTCACGCTCACCGTGGCCCCCGCGAGGGCGGCCCCCTTGGCCGCCGTGCCGGCAATCGTCACTGACAACGCCAGCGGCGGATCCGCGTCTTCGCCGTGAGTGCATGCGGCCAACGCCGCGCTGGCCGCGACCGCCACAACCCATCCCTTGAATGTGTTCATTGTTTTTCCCGGGTGTCGAAGAATGACGGCCCCATGCGGCGCGGAGTTGCGCCACCGCCCGAATCTGACAGCTTCCCCCTCGCGGCGCATGCATCAAGCTGTGGGCGAGTAAACCCGCGACCGCCTGGCGGCCTGGCGCGGCGCTGGCACAAAACGAACGAGGACTCCCTGCGCCAGACCTTGCTTTCGCCGTCACGCGAGCGGCCATGCGACCGGCGCGAGCGGGCTCAGCGTGCCGGCACGCCCTGCATGATCGCGAGGAACACGTCTTCGAGGTCGGCGCGGCCGTTCTCCAGCTCTTCGATGCGCACCCCGGCCTGGCGCAGCTGGCCGAGCATCGACTCGACCTCGGCCGCGTCGTGCGCGGTGATCTGTGCGATGCGGCCGGTGACACGCGCCAACGATGCCAGCTCGGGCGGCAGCGCATCGTCGGTCTTGAAACGCAGCATCGTGCTGGCCGTGCCGGCCAGCAGGTTGGCGGTGCGGTCCAGCGCCACCACGCGGCCCTGCTTGAGCATCGCGATGCGGCTGCACAACGCTTCGGCTTCTTCCAGGTAATGCGTGGTCAGCAGCACGGTGTGGCCTTCGCGGTTGAGGCGCGCGATGAACTTCCACAGCGTCTGTCGCAACTCCACGTCGACACCCGCGGTGGGCTCGTCGAGCACGATCACCGGCGGCCGGTGCACCAGCGCCTGCGCCACCAGCACGCGGCGCTTCATGCCGCCGCTGAGCTGGCGCATGTTGGCGCCGGCCTTGTCGGTCAGGCCGAGTTCTGACAGCAGCTCGTCGATCCAGGCCTCGTTGCCCTTGATGCCGAAGTAGCCGCTCTGGATGCGCAGCGTCTCGCGCACGCTGAAAAACGGGTCGAAGACCAGTTCCTGCGGCACGATGCCCAGGCGTTGACGGGCTTGCGCGTAGTCGGTGACGACGTCGTGGCCGAGCACGGTGACATGGCCCTGGCTGGCGCGCGCCAGCCCGGCCAGGATCGAGATCAGTGTCGTCTTGCCGGCACCGTTGGGCCCCAGCAAGCCGAAGAACACGCCCTGCTCGATCTGGAAAGACACGGCGTCGAGGGCCTTGAAGTTGCCGCGCGCGCCGGCGTAGATCTTACTGATGGTGTCGAAACGGATGGCAGGCATGCGGGGTAGCGAAAGGCGAAGCAGCAATGCAGGGCGGCGCGGGATTGTAGGCAGCCCGTGCGCCGGCCGCCGCTGACAGAATCAGCCCGCCATGGCCACCACCAAAAAACCCCGCCGCACCGCAGAGCGCATCCTCGAGGTGTCGCTGGAACTCTTCAACCGCTTTGGCGAGCCCAACGTCAGCACCACGCTGATCAGCGCCGAGCTGTCCATCAGCCCGGGCAACCTGTACTACCACTACCCCGCCAAGGACGAGCTCATCAACACGCTGTTCGACCGTTATGAACGCGCACTGGCTGAAATCCTGCAGGCCGCCGACGGCGTGGAAAACGTCGAAGACGCCTGGCTCTTCTTCCACATGCTGTTCGAGTTGATCTGGGGCTACCGCTTCCTGTACCGCGACCTGAACGACCTGCTCAGAAGAACCGCCGGCTGGAGACGCACTTCCAGTTCATCCTGAAGAACAAGGCCAAGGCCATGCACGCGCTGCTCGACGGCCTGGCGCGCAATGGCGCCGTGCGCATCACCGGTGCCGAAGCCGCGCCCACCGCCACC
>JANMYG010000430.1:0-10592 GCA_031381865.1 Betaproteobacteria bacterium
GCCGGCAAAGTCACGCCGACCCAGCCGCGCTCGGCCAACTTGCGGCTGAAGGCGGCGTCAAAGCCCATCCAGGACCGCGCACGCACATGCAGCGGCACGCTCGGAAGCGCAGATGCCAGAAACTCGCGCACTTCGGCGCGCAGATGCTCGGCCGCCGGCGGCAGCGTGGCCAGGCGCAGATTGCTCAAGAGGCTACCCACGGATGCTCCTTCCATGTAGCGGGACAATGCCGTCAGCCAGTCGCAGCGGGTGCCGCGCGCTGGCGGCACTCCGCCCCGCTGGCGCGTTGAAGTATGGCAGCAGCAGCGTACGCCGCGGCCGCGGCTTGCGCTTTGCCAAGACAGGTCGACGGGAGTTCCCGAAACCGCAATGGTTCATGCACGAATGGCACGGCCCGGTGAAGCTCCGATCATCGATCGGTGCCCGGGGTCGGGGACAGATGGTGCACCGTGGTCAGCGGGTTTTGGGTGGCGCCTGCGTGACCCAGGCATCCGGGCCCCAGGGCGTGACGGGCGCATCGCCGACGGACTGAAAGCGCTCGGGCAGGTCCTCCACCATGTTCCAGGTGGCCGAAAGGCGGCCGAAGCCGACGCAGATTGCGCACCAGGAGCCAAGCTCGACGATCTGCTTGTCAGAAAAATACTGCGCCAGTTCGGCGTACAGCGCATCACCAATGGCGAGGTGGTTGGTGGCCAGCAGGTCGGAATAACGCAGCGCCACGCGCTCGGCGTCGGTCAGGTCGGGCGCCTCGTGCGGCTTCTCGAGCGAACACACCAGGTCTTCGGACACGCCGGCGTCCACGGCGTCGGCGTAGCGCATCGCCATGCAGCTTCGGCACTGGTTGTGGAACGCGATGCGCAAACGCACCAGCTCGCGCAGCCGGGTCGGCAACACCGCGTGTTTCTTGAACGCGGCAGTGAAACGCACGTAGGCCTTGGCGAACTCCGGGTGGTGTGCGCGCACGCTGGTGGGGCGCATCTCGCGTTCGCTTTTTTGGTCGGCCTGGAGCATCGCGCGCAGCTCCGGGTCGAATTCGTCGAGTGTCAGCGATCGCAGTCTCGGCATGGCGTCTCCTTCAGGGCAGGCGGTCGGACGGGGTCAGGCGTTGGGTGGCGGGGCCGCGGTGACGGGCGACTTGCGGCTGTCGATGTAAGTCTGCAGCGTGTCGGGCAAATCGGCAAGCTGCGGGGCGGAGCCCGGCCAACGCACGCGCCACGGATCGTCCAGGCCGCCGGCCACCGCATCGAATGGCAACACATAACGAAACTTCAACAGGCGCTGCTGGAATACCCAACCCTGTGCGTTGCGCAGGTAGGTGTCGAGGTAGCGCAGCGCCAGGCGCACCGTCGTGCCGCCAATGCACAACTCGGCATGTGCATCGACCACGCCGCTGGCCAGGTCGTCGGAGGCGAAATCGAAATGCCAGCTCAGCGCGTAGTGCGAACTGGTGCTGAACGTCGAAGTGCGCGCGCGGTAGAAGTCGACGATCTGCCGGCGCCCCTTCACCCCGTGGAATTCCCCGTCGGGCGCGAACAGCTTGCCGATGGTGTCGAAGTCGCGGTCATCCACAGCCATGCCATAACGGGACAGGAGTTCGGCCAGTTGCTGGCGGTCGTCGACGAGCCGCACCTGGCGCATGAGCTGCTGCAGGTCGGCCGATGAAGGCTCCATGTCGTCTCCTCGTTGTGGGCTATCGCGAGTGTAGACCGCAGTGGTCCAGGATGAAACCGGAGCAGCCCGGGAACCACCAGGCAAGACGAGCAGATTCACTGGCTCAATGGCCTGTCCAACTGGGTGCGCACCGAACTGGCGCAGCACCCCAGGCTGGTGCTGATGGGCGACTACAACATCACTTTCGATGACGCCGATGGGTGGGACCCGGTGGGACTGAAGCACACCATCCACGGCACCGAAGAGTAACGCCACCATTTGCGCGCCCTGGTGGCGCTGGGCCTGACCGACGCCCACCGCCTGTTCCAACAGGCGCCCAAGAGTTACAGCTGGTGGGACCCCCTACTCCAGGCCCAGTTCCTGGATCTTGCGCGTGATGGTGTTGCGGCCGATGCCCAGTTTCTGGGCCGCCTCGATGCGTCGCCCCTTGGTCACGGCCAAGGCGGCATTGATGATGCGGGACTCGAAACGCCGGGTCAGCAGATCCCACACCTCCGGTTTGCCACTCGCCAGCAGTTCCATCGCCTCGGCGCCGAGCGCCTGCTCCCATGGCGTCGCGCCCGCCTGTGGCTCGGCGCCGGGTTGAACCGCGTCGACCACGGTTTGACCTGCCACGGCCGGGTCCGGACGCGTGGGCGGGTTCGGCACGGCAACCGAGACCTCGGGCACCGACAGCGCGGGCCGCGCTACGGGCTGCACCGGTGCGGCTTCGGAGGCGGCCAATACTTCGGGCGGCATGTCCTTGGGTTCGATCACCTGCGCTGGCGCCATCACGGTCAGCCAATGGCAGATGTTCTCCAGCTGTCGCACGTTGCCGGGAAACGCAAACTTTCCCAGCAGTGCCAGCGCCTCGTCGGTGATGCGCTTGGGTTCGATGCCCAGCTGGATCGCGCTGACCGCAAGAAAGTGCCGCGTCAGCGCAGGCACGTCTTCGCGGCGCTCACGCAGCGCCGGCAATCGAAGCCGGATCACATTGAGCCGGTGGAACAGGTCCTCGCGGAAGGCGCCTTCGCGCACGCGTTGCTCCAGGTCCTGGTGGGTTGCGGCGATCACGCGCACATTGGTCTTGACGGCACTGTGGCCACCAACACGGTAGAAGTGGCCGTCGCTCAGGACCCGCAGCAGCCGGGTCTGCAGGTCGAACGGCATGTCGCCAATTTCGTCCAGGAACAACGTGCCGCCATCGGCCTGCTCGAAGCGGCCACGGCGCATCGCCTGCGCACCCGTGAAGGCACCGCGTTCATGGCCGAACAGTTCACTCTCCAGCAGATCCTTCGGGATCGCCGCCGTGTTGATGGCCACGAACGGCCCGTTGTTGCCGGCGTCGCCGCGCGGCGAGTGCTTGTGCAACGCGCGTGCCACCAGTTCCTTGCCGGTGCCAGATTCGCCGGTGATCATCACCGTCACGTTGCTCTGGCTCAGGCGCCCGATGGCCCGAAACACGTCCTGCATCGCCGGCGCCTGCCCCAGCATCTCGGGCGCCGCCTCGGCACGTTGTTCGAGCACTTCCTCGCGCTGGCTTTCCTGCACTGCGCGGCGGATCAGTTCGACCGCTTTCGGCAGGTCGAAGGGTTTGGGAAGGTATTCGAACGCCCCGCCCTGGAACGCGGACACCGCACTGTCAAGGTCCGAAAACGCGGTCATGATGATGACCGGCAGGCCAGGATGTTTTTCCTTCACCTTCTCCAGCAGGTCCAGGCCCGAGCCGCCAGGCATGCGGATGTCGCTGACCAGTATCTGCGGCCCGTCCTTGTCGCCCGAGCTGGCCAGCGCGGCCAACACGTCGCGTGCGTTGGTAAAGCTCCTGGTTGCCAGGTTTTCGCGCAGCAACGCCTTTTCAAGGACGAAGCGAATGGACTGGTCATCGTCCACGATCCAGATCGGCTTCATGTGTGTCGTTACCTCGGGCATCACCTGGTTAGGGAAGTGGTATCAGTATCTTAAAATCCGTGCGCCCTGGCGCGCTGTCAACCTCGATCATGCCGTGGTGTTGCTGGACGAAGGTTTGTGCCAACGTCAGCCCCAGCCCGGACCCGCCCTCCCTGCCCGACACCAGCGGATAGAAAATGCGGTCCCTGATCGAGTCTGGTACGCCAGGCCCGTTGTCGATGACATGCAATTCCAATGCCAACCGGTAGCGTTGTTTGCCGAACGTGATCTGGCGCGCCACGCGTGTGCGCAGCGTCAGGCAGGCATCCCCTGCCGAAATCTGGTCGGCAAGCGCCTGGCACGCGTTCTGGGCAATGTTGAGCACGGTCTGGATCAATTGCTCCCGGTCGGCGCGCAGCTCCGGGATCGAGGTGTCGTAGTCGCGCACCACACGCAGCCCGCGCGGGAACTCGGCCACGATCAGCGAACGGACCCGTTCGCAGACCTCGTGGATGTTGACGTCCTCCACCACATGTGGTCGACGGTGCGGCGCCAGCAACCTGTCCACCAGGGTCTGGAGCCGGTCGGCCTCGCGGATGATGACCTGGGTGTATTCCTTGAGGCCGCGTTCGGCGATCTCCATCTCGAGCAGTTGCGCGGCGCCCCGGATACCTCCGAGCGGATTCTTGATTTCATGGGCCAGGTTGCGGATCAGTTCCTTGTTCGCCTGGGCCTGGTCGGACAGCCGCTCTTCACGGTCCTGGCGCGCCTGCTGCTCCTGCGGCAGCAATTCCACGATGATTTCACCCGGCAGTTCGGTCTGCGTGACTATCACGTGCACCGGAATCGGATCATGGTTCAAGCGCTTGAGCCATGCGTCGTAACGCAATGCGGCGAACTGGTTGCCACCGGCTCCACGCAATGCTTTTTTCAACGCCTCGGGTTCGGCGAAGCAGTCGGAGAACTGCGACTCTTCGATGATGCGGCGCGAAGTACCCAGCGCATCTTCGAGCGCCGAGTTCGCGAACAGCACCGTGCCATTGGCGCGCACGACGGCCACCAGCGTGGCCAACAGATCAAAGGAGCGAAAACGCGCGGCGGCAGGGCTTGCGGGGGCGGAATGCTGCGATTTGCTCAAGCCGGCTACTTTGCGGCGGAAACACGGCCCAGTTCGCGTCTAATGCCGGCAATGTCGCTTTCATTGCGGGCCAGGCTGGCCTTGAGCTCGGCCACGCGGTCCTGGTACTTCTGGTAGTTGCGCGCCTCATCACCGCGCTTTTCCGGCTCGCCATTGTTGTATTCCCTCGTCAACTCGGCCTGGCGGGCTTCGGCCTTCTTGAGTTCCGCCTCCAGGATCACGCGCGCATCGGAATCGCGCGACTTCTGCTCGACCGAATCCACCTTGGCGCCAGACTGCGCTGCTGCGGCAACCTTGACCGGCGGCTGTGACGCCACGGGAGGCCTGAAGCCTTGCACTATGGTGACGTTGCCCCCCTCGACCAGCTTGCAGTTGCCCTTCTGGGCTTCGGACACGGTATTGGTGTATTCGTTGCCACAACGGTAGATGGCGCCTTGCGCCAAAGTGCCGGATGCAAGAAAGACAACCAGCGATGGGATCAGACAGAGGTGTTTCATAGGGAGCTCACGCCTCCAAGGGTGCAGGGACGGCTTGCCAGTATGCGTCAATTGGCTTCAATGTCAAACCGCCGGCTATACCCATAATCAAGAAGGACGGTAAAAACCGTCCTTCTTGCACAACACCGCGCCATCCCGAACGGGAAGGCCGATGCGCTCCAGCTACAGCGAGTAGTACATGTCGAACTCGATCGGATGGGTGGCCATGCGCATGCGCGTGACTTCGGTCATCTTGAGTTCAATGTAGGCGTCGATCATGGTGTCGGAGAACACGCCACCCTTGGTCAGGAACGAACGCCCCTTGTCCAGATACTCGAGCGCCTGGTCCAGGCTGTGGCAAACGGTGGGTACCTTGGCGTCTTCTTCCGGCGGCAGGTGGTACAGGTCCTTGGATGCCGCCTCGCCCGGATGGATCTTGTTTTCCACGCCGTCCAGGCCGGCCATCAACAGGGCCGAGAAGCACAGATAGGGGTTGGACAGCGGATCCGGGAAACGTGCTTCCACCCGGCGGCCCTTGGGGTTGGCCACATACGGGATGCGGATCGAGGCCGAGCGGTTCTTGGCCGAGTAGGCCAGTTTCACCGGCGCCTCGAAGCCGGGCACCAGGCGCTTGTAGCTGTTGGTGCCGGGGTTGGTGATGGCGTTGAGCGCGCGCGCATGCTTGATGATGCCGCCGATGTAATACAGCGCGAAGTCGGACAGGCCGGCGTAACCGTCGCCGGCGAACAGGTTCTTGCCGTCTTTCCAGACCGACTGGTGCACGTGCATGCCCGACCCGTTGTCACCAACCAATGGCTTGGGCATGAAGGTGGCCGTCTTGCCGTACGAGTTGGACACGTTCCAGACCACGTACTTGAGGATCTGGGTCCAGTCGGCGCGCTGCACGAGGGTGCTGAACTTGGTGCCGATTTCATTCTGGCCCGCGCCACCGACCTCATGGTGGAACACCTCGACCGGCACTCCCAGCGACTCAAGGATAAGGGAGATCTCGGCCCGCAGGTCCTGTGTGCTGTCGACCGGAGGCACCGGGAAATACCCGCCCTTGACCGTGGGGCGATGGCCCTTGTTGCCGCCGTCGATCTTCTTGCCGCTGTTCCACGGCGCTTCGTATTCGTCGATCTTGACGAACGAGCCGGACATGTCGGCGCCCCAGCGCACGTCGTCGAAAATGAAGAATTCGGGTTCCGGGCCGAAGAATGCGGTATCGCCCATGCCCGACGCTTTCAGATACGCCTCGGCACGTTTGGCAATCGAACGCGGGTCGCGGTCGTAGGCCTTGCCGTCGCCCGGCTCGACCACGTCGCAACTCAGGAACATCGTGGTTTCTTCGTAAAACGGGTCGATGTTGGCAGTGTTCGGATCGGGCATCAACAACATGTCGGAAGCCTCGATGCCCTTCCAGCCGGCGATGGACGAGCCGTCGAAAGCATGTCCGGACGAAAACTTGTCTTCGTCGAAATGTGATGCCGGCACGGTGACGTGCTGCTCCTTGCCTCGGGTGTCGGTGAAGCGGAAGTCAACAAACTTGACCTCGTTTTCCTTCACCATCTTGATCACGTCTGCGACGGTCTTTGCCATCAGTAACTCCTGTTGGGCGGTTGTTGAAATTGATTACTGCGGTACAAACGCAGTTTTTGTGCCAAGGCCGTTGGACGGGACCAATCTGCCAAGCCCTCTATTCTGCCCTTTGTTTGGGCGCTTCCCGCAGCACCAGAAGCAAACCGGACAACGTGAAAGCAGCCGAAACCGCACCATGATCGTGCAAATCCGGCCAATTGCACTATCTCAGTGCAATTTCTCAACGCACCAATTCAGGGCCGAGTTGAGCGCCGAAATGAGCCAAGCCCGCCAGCAATGCGGCATAAGCATCGTCTACCGAGGCACCCCGCCCCTTTACCCCGAGTTCGATGTGCCGCCCGTACTCCGGGTGGTCCACGCTCGGCAGGCTGAACACCCTGACTCCGGTGAATGACCGCTCGATCGCCTCCATCAGCGGCGTCAATGCCGCCTCCATCGCGCCGAACACGATCACAGACTTCTCCAACTGGGCATGGCGCTGAAACAGGTGCGCGTAATACGTGTCGAGCACCCACTCGATCATCGGCCAGGCCATCACCGGAAAGCCCGGCACAAAATGCACTGCGCCGCGACCAGGCCCGGGTTCGCCAGTGACTGTGCAGCTGAAGCCGGGTATCTTGTTGTAGGGATTCGGAATGATGCGCGCGCCAGCCGGAAATACACCCATGTTCAGGCGGTGGATATTGTCGGGCCGCTCAGGCTCGTACGCCATGCCTTGTTCACGCGCCACGTCCTGCATGCGTTCGCGGATCAGCGCCTCGGCCTGCGGATGCAACTGCAGCGGCACCCCAAGCGCCCTGGCCGCGCACTGGCGCGTGTGGTCGTCCGGCGTGGCTCCGATGCCGCCGCAGCTAATCACCAAATCGCGCGATTCGAAGGCGCGCCGCAGCGTGTCCGTGATGCGCTCGGGTGCATCGCCCAGATAGTCGGCATAGGCCAGCTGCAGGCCGCGGGCAGCGAGCCGCTCGATCACCGCCGGCAGGTGTTTGTCGGCCCGTTTGCCCGACATGATCTCGTCGCCGATGATGACCAGGCCGATCTCCGGGCTGTGCGCTGGCGCGGGGGCGTCGGGTTCAGGTGCTTCCATCCGGCAATGCTACAACGGCCGGCAGCTCGGGCACCGGGCCCGGAGCCGCGCCAGCAACGCCCTCGGCCCGCAGCGCCTGCAAGGCCGCCAGACTGTAGTGGGTAAACCAGAGGGCTGAAAAGGCGAACACCAGCGTATAGACCCAGATCGCCACCGGCATCAAGACCACAAACGCCACCGCGAACAACGCGCCGGAGGCCCACAACAGGCTTGGCGCTGCACCGAGAAAACCCGTCAATACGCCAATGCCCAGCAGCCAGCCGCGGTGGCGACGAAAGATTTCGAGCCGCTCCTGGCGGCTGGCGTGTTCGGCCAAGGCGTCATACGCCATCACCCGGTAGGTGAGCCAGCCCCAGATCAACGGCGGCAGGATCAGTATCAGCGGCGGCACCAACCACAGCGGAATCGACACGACCAGCGCCACCAGGGCCAGCACGGTCGAACCCAGGGCCCAGAAGACGGCCGCCACCCAGGAGCCCCCGCGCTTGCGCTCGAGCTGGGGGAAACGCCGTTCTGCCACCAGCGACACCAACGCCGGCGCCATCATGGCCGCCACCACCAGCAGCGACACCAACACCAGGATCGGTGTCACGGTAAAGATCACGATCAGCGGCGCCAGCACCGGCTTGAGGCCACCGGCACCAATGGCCTGCAGCCAGTCCAGCATCGTCTTGATGAGCGACGACGCGTCCAGCGCGCTGCGGACCCAGTCGAGGCTGGCGTCCCAATAGAAATAACCCAGTCCGAGCGCCAGGGCGACCATCAGGATCAGCGGCAGGAACGACAGTGCGATCACCCGAGGACGAACGCAGTAGGCCACCGCACGCCAGAAAGAGTCGAGGAACAGGTTCATGCCAGAAGCATAACGACAAGCTGCGGCGCGCGCCCGCGATCGTCCCGGCCGCGATGACCGCCTTATTACCGCGCGTCCCGTACCATAACGCGTATGACACGGGTCGAGATCGATGGAGCAGGCTTGGAAGTGGTACACCTGACTGCGCCACACGGCGCGCAGCAGCGCGCACCGATCGTTTTCCTGCACGAGGGGCTCGGCTCGGTGGCGATGTGGCGCGACTGGCCAGCAGCGGTTTGCAGCGCCACAGGGCGCGCCGGGTGGGTCTACTCCCGGCGCGGTTATGGCCTGTCGGACGCGGTGCCCGATGTGCGAGGTCCGCCAACGATGCGCGACGGACTGCGCCATGGCCGGCTGCAACCCGACTACATGCACCACGAGGCGCTGGCAGTCCTGCCCGCCCTGCTGCGGCACCTGGGCCTCGAACGACCGGTGTTGCTCGGGCATTCGGACGGCGCCAGCATTGCGCTCCTGTACGCCAGCCGCCATGGGCTGTCGGCATGTATTGCGATGGCGCCGCATGTGATGGTCGAAGAGCTGTCGATCCGGTCGATCGCACAGGCGCGCCAGGCTTACGAGAGCGCCGACCTGCGACAACGGCTCGCGAAATACCACGCCGACGTGGACAACGCGTTCTGGCAATGGAACGACGCCTGGCTCGACCCGGCATTTCGCGACTTCGACATTCGCGATGAATGCCGGCGCATCGAGGCGCCGGTGCTGGCGATCCAGGGGACCGATGACCCGTACGGAACCGTGGCCCAGATCGAGCAGATTGCGTTGCCGCCGACGCGCCTTGCGCGCGTGGTACTCGAACACTGCGGCCACTCTGTGCACCGTGACCAGCCACTGGCAACCACGCGGCTGATCGCCGAATTCCTGGCGCCACTGGCCTGACTACTGGCTGCACTCTCAGGCGTTGATGCTGGCCAGGTCCGAATCGCTCAACCAGCGCCAGTGTCCGGGCATAAGGTCCGACGGCAGCTGCAGCGCGCCGATGCGCGAGCGGTGCAGCCCATCGACCCGGTTGCCCACCGCGGCAAGCATGCGTTTGACCTGGTGGTATTTGCCTTCGGTCAAGGTCAGGCGAAGCTGATGGTCGCCGACGGCCTCGCAGGAAGCGGCGCGCACCGGTCTGGGGTCGTCGTCCAGCACCACGCCCGCCAGCAGCTTTTGCACCTGGACATCGTCGAGCGGATGTTTGACCGTCACCTCATAGACCTTTGGCACATGGTGGCGCGGCGAACTCATGCGGTGGATGAACTTGCCGTCGTCCGTCAGCAGCAGCAGGCCGGTGGTGTCCTGGTCGAGCCGCCCCACAGCCTGCACGCCCTGCACGGCCGCCTTTTGCGGCCGCGTGCGCAGCGGCGGCGGCAACAAGGTATAGATGCTGGGATAAGTCGACGGCTTTTGTGAGCACTCGGTGCCCGACGGCTTGTGCAGCATCAGGTACGCCTTGTCGTGGTAAACCCAGTCGACGCCCTGAACGCGAAACCGCAACCCCTGCGCCAGCAGTTCGATGCCCGCGTCAAGGCAACGCACCGGCGCAGGATCATCGGCGTCGCGGTAAAGCTGCACCAGGCCTTGTTGGATCAGGCCCGCGCACACGCGCCTGGTGCCAAAGCCTTGGGAGAAGAGTATTTCCTGCAGTTGCATGCAGTGGATATTTGACAGCGGCCATGAGTGCCCTCTCGGCCGCGATGCGGGTTCTCATGGTGGAGCTGGGGGGATTTGAACCCCCGTCCGCAAGCCATCTTCGAGCAGATCTACATGTTTAGTGGTCTGATTTGAGTCTCGCCACCTGTGTCGCGCAGCCACACGCTACACAGGACGCCAGCACCCTATTTTCTCGCTCCAGACCAAGGTACCCGGTCCAGCGCCAGCCGATGTGAATAACCT
>JANMYG010000445.1:0-1517 GCA_031381865.1 Betaproteobacteria bacterium
GTACCGGCTTGGCACCGTTTGTGTCTACGCCCGCTTCAAAATCGCACGGCATCGCGCTCATGGGGCGAACCGTAACGGAAAAAGTTTATTGTGTCCAGCAATTTATGCGCTACCGCAGATACGGGTTCACCGAATACTTACTTCCGGTGGTACGACGGGTCGACGCCCGTCCAAATCGGACACCTCGCCAATTCCTATCACGGTGTGCTGGGGTCCGAGCGCGGACCACTTCGTGGAGCAGCGTAAAGCCCCAAGAAGTTTTAGGCTTTGCCGCCCGGTCTCTGGGATGACAACGGTGTCCTGCATGGCCTGCAAGTCAGGCTGGTCCGCTGCGCACGATTCGAGCGCGGCCCGGGCGTCGGCCCACGGCTAACGCAGCATCGGGCAGGCCTTGTGCGACTGTTCGAACACGGGCGTGGGCACCACGTCGCCGCGCTCCCGACGGTGCTCGCCCTGATCAGCGCGCGGAGTCTGGCTCCGCCGTGCACGTGGTGGCTGGCCCGCACTTCATGCACCAGTGGCAAGTCCGGCACGTTCAGCCGGATGACAGGCTTGTCGCCATCGTGCCCGTGTTCGTGCCACAAACCGGTCGATGTGAGGATCATGTCGCCGCACAGCCGCAGGCATGATTCACCGTCCACCGTGCGCCACGCCCCCTCGCCTTCGACCACTATCCGCACGGCATTGGGCGTGTGCCCAATCTGCGGGCAGGCCTTCAAGGCGGCCAGTTTCATTCATGTGTTCCCCTAGTCGAGGCTGATGTTCTTGCGCTTGACCAACTCTTCGTAAATTTTGCCTTTGGCTTCGGCGTTCTGGCGGATCTGGTCGGGCGACCAGGTGATGGTCTCGAATGCGAAGGTGTCGAACTTGGCCCTGACTTCTGGATCGGCCAGCACTTTGAGCACGTCGGCGTGGATCTTGGCCTTGACGTCGCCAACAATGCCCCTTGGCGCGAGCAGCGACACGAAAGAGTTGAGCTCGAAACCGGCCGGGCCGCCGGCCTCGGCCATGGTCGGCACGCTGGGCATTTGCGGCGCGCGCGTGGCCGCCGCAACGGCGATGTAGCGCAGCTTGCCGGCCTTGTAGATACCCTGGCGGGAGGGAATGCTGCCAAAGCTCCACTGCAACTCGCCCGAGCCAACCGAAGTGAACAACTGCGACATCTCGCGGTAGGCCACGTGGGTCATCTCGATGCCGCTCAGCAACTCCAGTTGCTCGCCACCCAGATGGCCCGGGCTGCCGATGCCCCAGGATCCAAAGTTGACCTTGTTGGGCGCCGCCTTGGCGGCACCGATCAGGTCTTTCATGTTCTGCCACCTGGAATCGGCGGGGACGGCGACGAAGAACGGAGTGCGGAACAGCGGCGCCACCGGATCGAAGTGGTTCAGGGTGACGTAGCCCTTGGCCTTGTACAGCAGCGGCAAGGCGGAAAGATGTTCGCTGTCGAACTGCACCAGGGTGTAGCCGTCGGCCGGCGCACGCTGGGAGGCTTCGATGGCAACGAAGCCGCCGCCACC
>JANMYG010000476.1:0-6750 GCA_031381865.1 Betaproteobacteria bacterium
GCAAACCGTTCACGGTTCGCTCTACATTGGGCTGGAGGTCGAGCGCGCAAAAAACCTTCTGGTGAGAGGCGCAACCTCGTCTATTGGGTTCGCCGCTATTTCCATGGCGCGAGGAGCAGGCCTTGAGGTCACCGCGACAACTCGAAGTTCAGCCAAGTCCGACGAGCTCAAAGCAGCCGGTGCCACCCATGTAATCGTCGACGATGGAGTGATAGCGAAAATAGCCCGTAACTTCTGCCCGGATGGATACGACCGCATTCTTGAACTCGTCGGCACAACGACATTGCTCGACTCGCTGCAGGCGGCGCGACGGGGTGGCATCGTTTGTATGACAGGAATCCTCGGCGGCAAGTGGAGCCTACCGGAATTCCACCCAATGGGAGACGTGCCTACTGGTGTGAA
Organism: Betaproteobacteria bacterium; assembly: GCA_031381865.1. Taxonomy (GTDB): domain Bacteria; phylum Pseudomonadota; class Gammaproteobacteria; order Burkholderiales; family Burkholderiaceae_C; genus CAISIP01. The sequence continues at coordinate 403 of JANMYG010000476.1, forward strand.
ACTGACCTCATATAGCGGGGAAGCGTCCGATATCACCCGCGCACAACTTCAGCGTTACGTGTCTCTGGTGGAATCAGGCGAGCTTACGCTCAAGCTCGGGCCGAGTTTTGGTTTCGAAATGCTCCGTGAAGCCCACACCTTGATGGACGAGAACCGGGCGAACGGAAAGATAGTGATGGAAGTGGTTTGACTGTAATTTCCAGAGCCGACGGTTCTAGCGGCTTCGTCCAACCCGCTGGTCAACCGGACCTGCCTTTGGCAGGCCGGCTAATAGCAACGGTAGACCTGACAGGACTTCTCTGCTGGCGCATTGAGGGCATTGGCCCTGTCGCAAGCACGGTCTGACCGCGCGCCGGAGCGGACCACCGGCTCACGGACGGCACAGTCGCAATCGATCGACTGGCGCACGCTCAGCGGGCGTGGCACCGTGTATTCCTGCACCTTGGTCGAACCTGCCATCCTGCCGGGTATGGAGGCGCACTTGCCGCATTTGCCGGCGGTGGTCGAACTCGAAGGCGCCGGCAGCGCGCGGCTGATCGGCAACGTGGTGGATGTGGAAGTGGCGGCCATCACGGTGGGCATGGCGGTGGCGGCGGTGCGGGACGAACACGTCAAAGGCGTCGCGCTGCCGCGCTTTGTGGCCCGAGTCCCGTGATGGCTGGCCAGCCGGGCGCGCGGTTCATGGCGCCGGTGGATCGTCCTCGCTGAGTGTGATGGCGCCCTCCGGGCAATGCTGTGCGCCCAGGCGTGCCTGCTCCAGCAGATTGGGCGGCACCGGCACGCCGTCGGCGCTGCAAAAACCCTCCTCGTCCAGCGTATAGAGTTCGGGCGCCCGGGCGGCACACAGCGCATGGCCGGAGCACAGCCGGCGGTCGACCCGGATCTTCATGGCTGCCACACCAGCGGCACCGCCACCGGAGACCAGACCAGCCCGCCACGCGTGGGCAGATCGCCTTCGGCGTCGACCGTGAACGCCGGTATGCGCGATACCCATTCCTCTAGGAACACCCGCATTTCCAGGCGCGCCAGGTGCGAGCCCAGGCAGCGGTGCGGCCCGCCGCCAAACACCAGGTGGGCGCTGACCGGCCGGTCGAAGTCGACCGTGAACGGGCGATCGACCTGCTGTTCGTCCAGCCCGTAGAGGTGCGCCATGAAGACCAGCCGGTCGCCGGTCTTGAACTGCACCCCGTTGTAGACCATGTCGGACGTGACACCGCGTTCGGTGCCGGCCACGCCGTGCACCCGCATCAGCTCCTCCACCGCGTTGGGGATCAGCGCGGGGTTGCCGACCAGCCGCGCGTAGTGGGCCGGGGCACGGCCGAGAAATGCCATGACGAAGGACAACATCGCCGCCACCGTATCGAGCCCGGCCAGGAACAGCAGCGTGACCATGCCGATCTTCTCGTCCGCTGTGAGGCCGCGCCCGCCGACCTTGGCCTGGACCACCAGGCTGACGAGGTCGCTGCCCGGGGCCTGTTCGCGCTCGGCTATGAGGCGCTGCAGGTAGCCCGCCAGTTCCTCCAGGGCGGCGAGCCGCTTCGTTATGTCGGGCTCGCGCGTGAACCGGTCCGCCATCTCGATCAGCGTCTCGCGGTCGGCCACCGGGGCGCTGGCCATGCGCATGAACCATTCGACCGGGAAACGCTGCGCGATCTCGGTCACGAACTCGCAGCGGCCGCGCGCCGCCACACCGTCGATCAGCGTGCGCGCGAGCTGGCGGATATCGGGCTCCATCTTCTGCACCCCGGCGGGCGAGAAGTACGGGTTGACGATGCGGCGCAGCTCGGTGTGCTCGGGCGGGTCGGACTGGTTGGGCAGCGTGCGCGGGTTGCGCGCATTGGCCACGTTGTAGCGCGGGTCGCTGGAGAACTTGTCCGGCTGGCGCAGCATGTCGCGCGCATCCGCCGCACGGGTCACGACCCAGTGGCCGCGGTCACCCGGCGTGTAGAAGATGTCCGGCCCGCGGCGAAACAGCTCGGTCACGGCCTGGTGCGGGCAGCGCTTGAGTTGCGGCGCGTTGAACCGGTCGAAGTCCACCACCAGTTCGGGCGGTATGTGGTCCGGGATCTTGCTGTGCATCGGAAGCATCCTGCGCTCAACGTGTCGCCGCCCCGGCCTTCAGCCGCACCTGTTCGTACCACGACGGGCTGCCGTACCACTCCACCAGGATGCGCCGGTCGTCCAGCAGCCAGCGCTCGCCCTGGCGCACCAGGCGGTCGACATACCGGCCCGCGTGGTCCAGGCCATGCCGGGTGAGCGTCATGAAATAGGTCCAGCCCTGAGCCGTGTTGTCGTCGATGAACTCCACGCGCGAGGTGGTCAGGTTGTGCCGCAACAGGGGGATCGGCTCGCCCGCGGCACGGTCGGGCCGGTCCGGGCCGATAACCGGCAGGTAGAAGGCGCGGATGGCCGCCTTGCCGCGCACCTTGGTCCCGCTGGAGAGTTCGAGCTGCGCGTCGTCGGCGAAGGCCGAAACCACGCCGTCGACGTCGCCACTGTCGACGCTGTTGCAGTAGACCGCCATCGTGTAGTGGATCTGTACGCGGTCTTCGTTCTGGCGCTGGGTCATGTCAGTGTCTCCTGCTGAAACGATGGAACGGGCGCGGATAGTATTTGGAATGGTCATAATATATACAAAGAATAGCCTTCCAATATAAACAGGCGAGCGGAATATGCCGCTGCGACGCTTTTTCCGCGTGCCCGCCCACCCGAGACAGATCGATGCGCACCATTCCCGTCTACCAAATTCTTGCCGAGGACCTCCAGGGGCTGGGCGTCGATTCCGTATTCGGCCTGATGAGCGACGACATCTGCCAGCTGGTTGCCACACTGGACGCGATCGGCGTGCGCTTCGTCGGTGCGCGCCACGAAACCAACGCCGTGATGATGGCGATGGGTTACGCCGCCGCCAGCGGCAAGCTCGGCGTGGCCCTGATCGGCCGCGGGCCGGCCATGGCCAACGCCATGCATGGCACGATCTCGGCGGCCAAGTCCGGCCTGCCGGTGCTGGTCAACAGCGGCGACGCGCCGCTGGCCCGCGGCGCCGTCAACCTGCTGGGCCCGGACCTCAAGGCCTTTCCTGCCGCCACCGTGGTGCGCGCCTGCGGCATCGCCACCTTCGTACCGACCAGCGCCGACGCGGCCCGCCAGGCGCTGGCCGACGCGGTGGCCGAGGCGTCGCTGGGCAAGACCGCCGCGCTGATGCTGCCTACCGACGTCCAGGTCGGATATACCGACATCGCCGACGGCCCGTCCCCGGCCCGGCTGTCGCCCCGGCCACCACCGCTGCCGGCCCGCCCGGCCTCGCTCGCGATGGCCGTGTCGGTGCTGCGCGGCAGTCGCCGGCCGCTGATACTCGCCGGCGTCGGAGCGTGGCGCGCCGACGCGCGCGAGGCGATCGAGCAACTGGCCGACAAGACCGGTGCGCTGCTGGTGAACGCACTCAAGGCCAAGGACATGTTTCGCGGCAGTCCGTACGATCTCGGCATCCTGGGCTCGTCGTCCCACTCGCTGGCGCGCCGCCATATCGAACAGGCCGACTGCGTGCTGGCGATCGGCGTCGCGCTCAACTCGCTGACCATGAGCTCGGGCATTGCGCTGCCGGCCGTGCCGCTGGTGCATGTGGACGCGGTGCGCACCAACATCGGCCGCTGGTGGCATGCCGACGTCGCGGTGGTCGGCGACGCCCGGCTGGTGGCCGAGCAACTGGCGGCGGCGCTGCCGGACCGGAGCCCCGGGGACAAGCCCTGGCACAACGCCGAGATGCGTGCCGCCATCGCCGCCTTCGAACACACGCAGGACTTCCAGGCCGCGCACACCGCACGCACGGTGGATCCGCGCATCTTCACGCTCGAGCTCAGCCGCATACTCCCGGAAAACCGCCACATCGTCTTCGACGGCGGCAACTTCATGGCCAACTGGGCCTATTTCTCGCTGCCCGGGCCCGGGCATTTCACGCACACCCTGGACTGCGGCTCGGTCGGGCTGGGCCTGGGTGCGGCAATCGGCGTGGCACGGGCGCAGCCTGAACGCACGGTGTTGCTGATGATCGGCGACGGTGGCATGCTGATGTCGATGGGCGAGATCGAAACCATCATCCGCGAAGACCTGCCGATCATCGTGCTGGTCATGAATGACGCGGCCTACGGCGCCGAGGTCCACATCCTCAGGGGCCAGAACCTGCCGCCCGCCAAGGCCGAGTTTTTCGATGTCGAGTTCGCGCCGATGGCGCAGCCGCTGGGCTTCGACTGCCACACCATCCGCAGCATGGACGACCTGAAGAAGATCGAGTCGGTGCTGGCCAAACCGGACGGGCCGATCTTCATCGACTGCAAGATCAACGGCGAGGTGATCGCGCCCTTCATCACCGAGTTCACCCACAAGGACACGGGCAAGCGCGCCTGGCGCGCTCCATCGCCTGAACACCCCGACGAGGAGACCCGGCCATGACAGGACGACTCGCAGGCAAGGTGGCCATCGTGACCGGCGCCGCGTCCGGCATTGGCCGGGCCTCAGCGCAATTGTTTGCCGCCGAGGGCGCACGCGTGATGTGCGCCGACCTCCATGCCGCCGGGGCGCTCGAGACCGCGCAGGGCATTGGCGCCGCGGCCATCGCCTCCACGGTGGACGTGGCCCTGGAACCGGACGTCCAACGCATGGTGCAGGAGACCGTGGCGGCGTTCGGCAGGCTCGACGTGTTGTACGCCAACGCGGGAATCGCCGAGGCCACCAACGCGATCGACATGCCGCTCGAGTTATGGAACCGGATGATCGCGATCAACCTCACCAGCGTGTGGCTGTCGGCCAAGTACGCCTTGCCGCACATGATCTCGGCCGGTGGCGGGTCGATCATCAACCAGTCGAGCACGGCCGGCCTGATCGGCATCCCCGACATACCGCACTACTCGGCCGCCAAGACCGGAGTGATCGGGCTGACGCGCCAGATCGCCGCCGAATACGGCCCGCGGAACATCCGCTGCAATGCGATCTGTCCGAGCTCGATCCCCACCCCGCTGGTGGCCGGCGTATGGGAAGCCCGCGCCAGGAATGCCAAGGACACATCCAGCTTCGAAGCCCAGCAGGCCGTGGTCGCCGCCAGGCACCCGCTGCGCCGACTCGGCGTGGTGGCGGACTGCGCCAACCTGGCGCTGTTCCTGGCCAGCGACGAGTCGTCCTGGATCAGCGGGGTGGCAATACCGCTCGACGGCGGACTGACCGCAACCTGATGGGACACACTGGCGCATCGGCGATGCTTTTTCGGCAGGCCCTTCATCAACCCAGGAGACAACCATGAAAACCGGAGACAAACGAGACCACCTGACTCGCCGCGGCGCACTCGGGGCGCTCGGCGCACTGGCCCTGGCCGCGCCGGTGGCCCAAGCCCAGCAGGGGGATGCCAACTGGCAGAAGGTCGTGGCGGCCGCGAAGAAGGAAGGCAACCTCGTGATCTACCACCAGGCGGTGCCCCAGGTGCTGGACCGGGTCACCAAGGACTTCATGGCGATGTACCCGGAGATCAAGGTCGAGTACCGCCGCCTGCTCACACCGGTGACGCACATGCAGGCAATCGAAGCCGAGAAGGCCAACAAGCTCGACGGCGCCGACATCACCCAGTACGCCAACGCGATCTGGTACCGGGACAAGTCACAGGAGAACTTCTTCCTCAAGCCCGTCGGCCCGGCGACCGCGGAATACCCGAAGGACAGCCTGCTGTACGGCGCAGTGCCGGTCGTGGCGGTCATGCCCTTCGTGCTGGCCTACAACACCAATATCGTCAAGACGCCCATCACCAGCATGCGCGACCTGCTGCGCCCGGAGCTCAAGGGCAAGGTCGGCAGTTCCGACCTGGTGGCCGAGACGGTGTATGCCTTCTACGATTGGATCGAGAAGACCCAGGGCGCCGATTTCCTGGCCCAGTTCGCGGCGCAAAAGCCCAAGCTCACGGTGGGTGTGCTGCCGCTGTTCCAGAGCATCGCCGCCGGCGAAATAGCGGCGGGGCTGTATGGCATCCATGCCGTTGCGAACACACTCATCGCGCAGGGCGCGCCGATGAAGGTGGTTCAGCCCAACCCCGCATTTGCCAGCATGGATGTCCTTGCCGCATTGGCGCACTCCAGGCGCCCGAACGCGGCGCTGGTGTTCCTGGATTACATGATGTCGCGGCGCGGCCAGGGCATCTGGAATGGCTCGGGCGAGACCGCCAGCGTGATACCCGGTATTCCCGGCTCGCTGGACGCCAAGTCCATGCAGCCCTGGGACGTGTTCCGCTACACGCCGGAGTTCCAGCGCGACTACAAGATCAAGTTCGACAGGATGTTCAAAGCCTGATGGCAGGCTGCCGGCTCCAGC
>JANMYG010000521.1:0-8360 GCA_031381865.1 Betaproteobacteria bacterium
CATACCGCCTTCCTACAATGGTCCCTATGTTCCCAGAAGTCGACCAAGAGCTCCCACTGCTCCAGCATCTCAATCCCGAACAGAAGAGCGCGGTGACGCTGCCCAGCGAACACGCGCTGATCCTGGCCGGCGCGGGCTCGGGCAAGACCCGGGTGCTGACCACCCGCATCGCGTGGCTGCTGCAGACCGGGCAGGTGTCGCCGGCCGGCGTGATGGCCGTCACCTTCACCAACAAGGCGGCCAAGGAGATGATGACGCGCCTGTCGGCGATGCTGCCGGTGAACGTGCGCGGCATGTGGATCGGCACCTTCCACGGCTTGTGCAACCGGTTCCTGCGTTCGCACTTCCGGCTTGCCAGCCTGCCGCAGAGTTTCCAGATCCTCGACACGCAAGACCAGCTGTCGGCGATCAAGCGGCTGATGAAGCAGTTCAGCATCGACGACGAACGTTTCCCGCCCAAGCAGACCCAGTGGTTCATCGCCGGCTGCAAGGAGGACGGCCTGCGGCCCAACATGGTCGAGGTGCGCGACGAGGACACGCGCAGGAAGATCGAGATCTACCAGCTCTACGAAGAGCTGTGCCAGCGCGAAGGGGTGGTCGATTTCGGCGAATTGATGCTGCGCAGCTTCGAGGTGCTGCGCGACAACGACCCGATCCGCGAGCACTACCAGCGGCGCTTTCGCCATATCCTGATCGACGAGTTCCAGGACACCAACAAGCTCCAGTTCGCCTGGATCAAGATGCTCGCCGGCGCCGGCCCCGGCGCCACGATCGCCAGTGACCCCGGCTTCCGTGCGACCGGCAGCGTGCTGGCGGTGGGGGACGACGACCAGAGCATCTATGCATTTCGCGGCGCTCGGGTCGGCAACATGGCCGACTTCGTGCGCGAATTCGGCGTGCGCCACCAGATCAAGCTGGAGCAGAACTACCGCAGCTACAGCAATATCCTCGACAGCGCCAACGCCCTCATCAGCCACAACAACAAGCGCCTGGGCAAGAACCTGCGCACCGACCAGGGGCCGGGCGAGCCGGTGCGGGTGGTCGAGTCCGCCAGCGACTTTGCCGAGGCGCAGTGGATGGTGGACGAGATGCGCCAGCTGGTGCGCGAGGGCGGCGAGCGCAAGGAGATCGCGGTGCTGTACCGCAGCAACGCGCAGAGCCGCGTGATCGAAACCGCGCTGTTCAACGCCGGTGTGCCGTACCGCGTCTACGGTGGACTGCGCTTCTTCGAGCGGGCCGAGATCAAGCACGCGCTGGCCTACCTGCGGCTGCTGGAGAACCCGGGCGACGACACCAGTTTCCTGCGCATCGTCAACTTCCCGCCGCGCGGCATCGGCGCGCGCAGCCTGGAGCAGGTGCAGGACGCGGCGCGCAGTTCGGGCCGCTCGCTGCACGATGCGGTCGCCTCGGTGTCCGGCAAGGCGGGTCTCAACATGGGCGCCTTCGTGTCGGGCATCGACATGTTGCGCGGGCAGACCGAGGGCCTGTCGCTGCGCGAAATCATCGAGTTGGTGCTTGAGCACAGCGGCCTGCTCGAACACTACAAGACCGAACGCGAAGGCGCCGATCGGATAGAGAATCTGGAGGAACTGGTGAACGCGGCCGAGAGTTTCGTGACGCAGGAGGGTTTCGGGCGCGACGCGGTGGCGCTGCCGGTCGACGAGCTGGCGCCGCCGCCGGATGCCGAAACCGGCGAGACGCTGTCGCCGCTGGCCGCCTTCCTGACGCATGCGGCGCTGGAGTCGGGCGACAACCAGGCGCAGGCCGGGCAGGACGCGATCCAGCTCATGACGGTGCATTCCAGCAAGGGGCTGGAGTTCGACTGCGTGTTCATCACCGGCATGGAAGAGGGGCTGTTCCCGCACGAAAACTCCATGAGCGACCGCGACGGCCTGGAGGAAGAGCGCCGCCTGATGTATGTCGCCATCACGCGCGCGCGCAAGCGCCTGTACCTGAGCCATTCGCAGACGCGCATGCTACACGGCCAGACGCGTTACAACGTCCGCAGCCGGTTCTTCGACGAATTGCCAGAGGCGGCGCTGAAATGGATCACACCCAAGAACGCCGGCTTTGGCGGACGCGGCACGAGCCCGATGGGTTCCGGAGCGGCATTCGGCGATTACCCGCGCTCCCGGGCCGCAGCCGCGGACAGCCTGGCGGTGCGCCGGGATGACGCGCTGCCGGAGCGCAAGAGCCCGCATGCGCACGGCTTGCGCGCCAACATGAAGGTGTTTCACGCGAAATTCGGCGAAGGCACGGTGCTCACGCTGGAAGGCGCCGACGACGATGCACGCGCCCAGGTCAGTTTTGTGCGCCATGGGGTCAAGTGGCTGGCGCTGTCGGTGGCCAAGCTGACACCGGTGCCATGAGTTCGCACTGCAGCGCGCAGGGCGAACGGTGTCTTGAATATCGAAAACCTCAATATGATCATCCGGCCATGAACCTACACGTGCTGCGGCGGAACCGAAACGCCGGGCCACAGTCACACTGTTTTCACTTCAGGACCCGACCATGAAAAACACCCTTGCCGTCCTCGCCTGTGTTTGTGCCGCCGCTTTGGGCGCCGGACCTTTGATCGCCGCCGATGCCGGCCCGGCGGTGCGCCAGCCCAGCGCCGGCGAACGGGTGGACCTGGCGCGCGACGCGATCAAGAACAAGGACTGGAAGAAGTCGCTGGCGGAACTGAACCTGGCCGTGCGCGAAGAACCGCGCAATGCCGATGCGCACAACCTGCTGGCCTACTCCTACCGCAAGCAGGCCACGCCCAACCTGCCCAGGGCCTTCGAGCATTACAAGACCGCCCTGAGCCTCAACCCCAGGCACAAGGGCGCGCACGAATACATCGGTGAAGCCTACCTGATGGACAAGAAACCGGCCGAGGCCGAGAAACACCTGGCCGAGCTGGAAAAGATCTGCGGCAACAAGACCTGCGAGGAATACGCCGACCTGTCCAAGGCGATCGCCGACTACAAGGCGAAGAACTGAGTCACTTGCCCAGCATTTGCGCCGGGTGCATCTGGCCGGGCTTGTCTTCCAGATAACCCTTGCCGTCCTTGACGCCCTTCTTGCCCATCAGTTGCCACGCGGTGCGCTGCCCGACCAGGCGGGCCAGGTTTTCGAGTTCCTCGTCGCCGTGGTTGATCGCCGGGGCGGCGGTCAGGAAGCGCCCCTCCTTCGGCCGCACTTCGCCCCAGAAGGCCTGGTGGTAATCGGCGCGGCTGGTGGTGCTGTCCGAACCGGCCGACATCTCGACGGTGCCATAACAATTGCAGAAGTAGCTGCGGTTTTCCTGGCTGGCGAATATTTCTGTATAGACGCCGGTGCCGCGGATGCCTGCGGTCAGGGTCGGGGTGACGATCTGCCGCCTCGGGCCCTTGCCCCAGACGCTGGCGACCGCGCCGGCGACCAGGCGCAGCACGGCGGCGGTGTTCAGCGTGTCTCCGCGTTCGACCGACATGCGCGAGTTTTGCCGGACCTTGAACGACGCGTTGCCGACGACGAAGATCAGCGTGGTGCCCGGCCCGGTCACGATCTCGTCGCCGGTCTGAATCGACTGCTGGGGCAACAGGCGCGCGCCGTTGAGTTGTGCGTCGCCGACGAACTCCACGATGTTGCTGCGTTGCTGGGCCAGCGCGGCCGGGAAACCACCCATGGCGGTCCAGGCCGCGGCCGCCGACAGGAAGCTGCGGCGCTGGTACCAGAGCAACTCTTTTTCCGAGCGGTTATCCAGCATGTGTTGGGTCATCATGGTTCTCCCGGGTTGGTGTCAAAACAATCGCGAAACGTGAAATAGGTGGAGGTGAAGAACATCGTCGCGATCAGCATCGAGGTGGGCAGCAGCACCAGTCCGGCCACCTGCGGGCTGCCGAGCAGGCCGGCGAGGATCGAAACACACAGGATTGCAAGCACCAGGATCGACATCCACACCAGACCGAACAGGGCAAAGGCCCAGAAGTTGCGCAGGCACGCCACCAGGCTGAAGAATACGCTCTTGATCGGTGGCACCTGGTGCCAGTGCACCAGCGCCGGGGCATGCCAGAACATCAGCGAGAGCGGGAGTTGCAGCGCCAGGAACGCCAGCATCGCGGTTTGTGTCGCCGGGTCCTGGGCCATTTCCAGCGTGGGCATCTCGCCCGCCAGGTAGCGGCTGGCGAAATTGCCGTTGTCGAACAACGCCGTAAGCCCCATCACGATCCAGAAGCCGACACCGTACAACACACCGAGCACCAGCATGGCGCGCAATTGTTGCCGGCCCGCGCGAAAGGCGCTCAGGAACACGGCGGGCATCGGAAACTTGCCGCTGCTGGCCTCCTTGCTCGCGGCCATCAGGCCAAGTGTGCAGGCCGGCAGCAGCGCCAGCGCCAGCGCCAGCCCGATCACGGGCACGACCCCGGCCAGCGACATGATGGCCAGGAACATGAAGAAAAGGCCGGACAAGGCGAGTGGCTGGCGAAAGAAGGTGCTGATACCCATTTTTACCCATTGGATGCCAGTACGCGCGGGAACGATGTTCAGTTTCATTTTGGAGTGGTGCCGGCCGCAATGGTTTCAGGTACTGGAGCCAGTCCCGGTCGGCCAGACGCGATTGTGTGCCAAAGTGCGGCGGGATCGGCGCCGGTCACGGGCATCAATGTGGTGTGCCGGCCATTGTGACGGGCCTGGTCACGCGCGCGCGCAATACCCGTTCGAAATGGGCGGGATCATGGGCCTTGAGCATCGACGCTTCGCGCGGCAGGTGGTAGTCCCACAGGCGAGAGATCCAGAACCTCAGTGCGCCGGCACGGGCGAGCGCCGGCAACAACGCGCGTTCCGCAGCGCTCAGCGGGCGCACGGCGGCGTAGGCCGCGAGCAGGCTGTCGGCGCGCAGCGCGTCGCCGGCGCCGGTCTCCAGATCGACACACCAGTCGTTCAGGCACACCGCGATGTCGAACAGCCAGCTGTCGACACCCGCGAAGTAGAAGTCGAAGAATCCGCTGAGCTGCGGCGTCGCTTGGGTGTCGGGTTGTGGCGCCAGCGGATCGAACAACACGTTGTCGCGGAACAGGTCGGCGTGGATCGGGCCGCGCGGCAGCGCCGCGTAGGCGGCCGACGCCGCCACATGGTTCTGGTACGCCAGCTCACTCTGGACCAGCGCCGCCTGGGAGCCGTCAAGATACGGCATGACCACCGGCGCGGTCGCGTTCCACCAGTCCAGCCCGCGCAGATTGGGTTGCGCCAGATCGAAGTCGGCGCCGGCCAGGTGCATGCGCGCCAGCATGGCGCCGACCGCCGCGCAATGGGTTGCGCTGGGCGCCAATGCGCTGCTTCCCGGCAGGCGGTTGACCACCGTCGCGGGTTTGCCGTGCAGCGCGTGCAGGTAGGTGCCCGACTGGTCCGGCGCGGGATCGGGCACCGGGATGGCGCGCGCCGCCAGGTGCTTCATCAGCGCCAGGTAGAACGGCAACTGTTCGAAGTTCAGGCGTTCGAACAGTGTCAGTACGAACTCGCCCTGGTCCGTGGTGACGAAATAGTTGGTATTTTCGATTCCGCCCGGGCAACCCTGCAGCGACAACAACCGGCCCAGGCCCAGCCGGGTCGTCAGGGAGCGGGCGTCGTCAAGCGAGACCTCGGTGTACACCGCCATGTGGCAACAACCCCGAGCCTAAAAGCCAAGGATCTTCCACACCCGCGTGCCACCGCGTGCCGCCGAACTGCCGCGGTCGATGCCCGCCGGTCCGAGGTTGGCCCCGGCCGGCAGGATGTCGTAGGCAGGCATGCCCCCCTTGGGCGACACCGTGATGCTCTGGGTTTCGCCACCGACGCGCAGTTCGTCGATGCGTGCGCCGGAGTCCTCGATCAGGATTCGCTCGATCCGGCGGTCGGTCCGGGATGCGGAATTTGCCGCCGGGTCGGCCTGGCGCTCGGGAGCGGTCGACTGCGCGGCGGCGGGACCCGCGACGCCAAGGCAAAGTGCCAGAACCGCGGGTGCTAACAGGGGGGCGTTGGGCATCGTTCGATTGTAGAACCACCGTGCGCAGCCGGCGTCGCAGGCAAAATGCGGGCATGAGTGATGCCACCCCACAGAACGAACCGCAGGTACCGGCGCAGACCAGAACGCTGCTGCTGGTCGACGGCTCCAGCTACCTGTACCGCGCCTACCACGCGATGCCCGACCTGCGCGCCGTTCCCGACGATCCGTCGAGCCCGGCCACCGGCGCCATCCGCGGCATGGTGAACATGATGCAGAGCCTGCGCAAGGAAGTGCGGGCCGACTACGCGGCCTGCATCTTCGACGCCAGCGGCCCGACCTTTCGCGACGCCATCTACCCGCAGTACAAGGGCCACCGCGCGCCGATGCCGGACGACCTGCGCGCGCAGATCCCCCCGATCCATGAAGTTGTCCGGCTGCTGGGCTGGAAAGTGCTCGACGTGCCGGGGGTGGAAGCCGACGACGAGATCGGCACCCTCGCGGTCACGGCGGCGGCGCAGGGCATCACGGTGATCGTCTCCAGCGGCGACAAGGACCTGGCCCAACTGGTCGACCAGCACATCACGATCATCGACACGATGAACGGCCGGCGCCGCGACCTGGCCGGGGTCGAGGCCGAGTTCGGCGTGCCGGCGCGCCTGATGGTCGACTTCCAGACGCTGGTCGGTGATGCGGTGGACAACGTGCCGGGCGTGGACAAGGTGGGCCCCAAGACGGCGGCCAAATGGCTGCAGGAATACGGTTCGCTCGAGGCTGTGGTGGCGCACGCGCACGACATCAAGGGCGTGGTGGGCGAGAACCTGCGCAAGGCGCTCGACTGGTTGCCCACCGGCCGCGCGCTGTTGACCGTCAAGACCGATTGCGACCTGGACGGCTGGGTCGAAGGGCTGCCCGCGCTGGACGCGATCGCGGTCGGCTCGCCTGATGCGACCGGCCTGAAGGCCTTCTACGAAAAATACGGGTTCAAGGGGCTGGCGCGCACCCTCGGCGACGCCCTGGCCGGTTCTGGCGCCAATGCGCCGGCGGATGGCGCCGTGGCGCCCGGCACACAACGCGCGGCGGCTCCAGTGGGCGACCCCGACGAGGCTGTTGGCGCCGCCGTGTCCAGGGCCGGGGCGCTCCGCTACGACACCGTGCTGAGCTGGGAGCAGTTCGACGGCTGGCTGCAAATGCTGCTCGCCGCTGACCTGGTCGCGCTGGATACCGAAACCACCTCGCTCGATGAAATGCGCGCCGAGATCGTCGGTGTCAGTTTCAGCGTGCTGCCGGGGGAGGCGGCCTACGTGCCGCTGGCGCACCGGTATCCGGGCGTGCCCGACCAGCTGCCGCGCGAAGAAGTGCTGGCCCGGCTCAAGCCCTGGCTCGAAGACGGCAGCCGCAAGAAACTCGGGCAACACGTCAAGTACGACCGCCACGTATTCGCCAACCATGGCATCGAGGTGCAGGGTTACGAACACGACACGATGCTGCAGAGCTACGTGCTCGAAGTGCACAAGCCGCATGGCCTGTCCAGCCTGGCCGAGCGCCATGTCGGGCGCAAGGGCATCAGTTACGAGGACCTGTGCGGCAAGGGGGCGCACCAGATCGGCTTCGAGCAGGTCGACATCGCCAAGGCGGCCGAGTATTCATGCGAAGACTCCGACCAGACGCTCGACGTGCATCTGGCCCTGTGGCCGCGGCTGCAGGCCAATGCACGCTTGTCGTTCATCTACCGGCTCGAGATCGACAGCAGCGAGGCCCTGTACCGGATCGAGCGCAACGGCGTGCTGATCGACGCCCCGACACTGGCCGCGCAGAGCCACGACCTGGGGCAACGCATCATGCAGCTGGAGGCCGAGGCGCACACGCTGGCCGGGCAACCCTTCAACCTCGGCAGCCCGAAGCAGATCGGCGAGATATTCTTCGGCAAGCTGGGGCTGCCGGTGGTCAAGAAGACCGCCACCGGGGCGCCCAGCACCGACGAAGAGGTGCTCGAAAAACTGGCCGAAGATTTTCCGCTGCCGGCCAAGATCCTGGAGCACCGCGGCCTGGCCAAACTCAAGGGCACCTATACCGACAAGCTGGCCCAGCTGGCGCACCCGCGCACCGGGCGCGTGCATACGCATTACGCCCAGGCGGTGGCGGTGACCGGCCGGCTGTCGAGCAACGACCCGAACCTGCAGAACATACCGATCCGCACGCCCGAGGGGCGGCGCGTGCGCGAGGCCTTCGTGGCGCCTGCCGGTTGTGCCATCGCCAGCGCCGACTACAGCCAGATCGAGTTGCGCATCATGGCCCACATCAGCGGCGACGCGGCGTTGCTGCGTGCGTTCACCGACGGCATGGACGTGCACCGCGCCACTGCGGCCGAGGTGTTCAGCGTGCCGCCCGAGCAGGTCAGCAGCGAGCAGCG
>JANMYG010000533.1:0-6796 GCA_031381865.1 Betaproteobacteria bacterium
CCTGCAGCGTGATCTTCTTGCTGCTCAGCGTCGGGCCGGCCAGTTTCACCAGCTTGCGCCGGAAGCTGTCGCCGGACGCCATCAGGAAGAACGTGATCATCGCCACCACGCCGATCTGGCCCAGCATGCCCAGCAATCCCAGCGTGCCGCTCCAGATGTGGTCCTTGATGTTGAACTTCGGCTTTTCAATCTGCACCCGTTGCACGCCGCGCGTGGTGGGCGCGGCACGGGTCGATTCCTCGGCCGCCTGTTCGATCTGGGTGGCGGCCTTCTGCACCGTTTCGAGCGCGTTGTCGGCCTTGCCCGGCGCGCTGCGGACGGAGTCGCGCAGCTTCTGCGCCGCCGCTGGCAGCAACTCGACCAGTTTGCTGGCGTCGTCGCTCAGCGAATACATGGTTGCGCCGACGCTGCCCACGATGCCCAGCACCAGCAACGCGGCGCTCAACGCGCGCGGTATCCGGCGCAGCTGCAGCCAATCGACGATCGGCGACAGTGCGTAGCTGAACAGCAAGCCGACCATCACGGGAATGAACACCGCCTCGGCCCAGCGCAAGGCGAACAGACTCGCCAGCGTGGCCAGCACGATCAGCGACATGCTGCGCACATCGACCGGCATGTGCAGCAACACGCGGGCCGGCTCCTGCGGCGTTGCAGGCGCCTCGGCCGGCGCCGCGTCGGCGCCATCTGGCAGGTGGGACACCAGGCTCGGGGCGGGTTGGGCGGACGAATGGGCTGGGTCCGTGGGATCGCCGTCGGGGAGCAGCGGTGCGCCAGCCAATTGCACGGGTTCAGCCTCTCACGCGCTCAGTTGCGGGAGGCAAACAGGTCGGTCACCCGGCCCTGGTTCGCGCCGCCCTGGGCCGACGCGTTGCGTTGCGCCAGGCAACTGGCGTCGCTGGCGCGTGCATCGCCCAGCGTGTTGCAACGCCAGGCCTGCATGGCCTGCGTCGCGGCGGCCTGGCGCCGCAACTCGCCGGTCTCGACCGCCCCCTGCACGACGCCGTGAAAGCTCAGCAACAACGCGACGGCGGCCAGCACCGCCAGGATCGCCGGCCAGACCGCTGGTCGGGCCAGCAACTCCAGCCACTGCGGCGGCCGGTGCGCTGGGCGCAGGCGCGAACTGAAGCCGCCGCCGGAGGCGCCGTCGCGCGGGCCGAAACTTGGTGAATGGTGGGCCATGAAGCGGCTTTCGTTGCGGCCGGCGGGATGCCGGCACTCGACAGCCCGATGGTGCGCCGAGGGACCCCTGGCGCGCCATCGGGCAAGCAGCGGATCTGGTGTAGGAAAGGCCCGACAACGGCGCCGCGCGCGCTGTAGGCGCCGACCTACATGCACACGCCATGCGGTCTGGCTGCGCCCACGCGTGCATGCTGGCACCATCGTGCGCACCACACGACCCCACAGCCAAGGAACAACCGATGCAGATCCTGCTCAATACCGACCCGCATATCGATGGAAGCCAGCAGATGGCACAACACCTGGAGACGGTCGTGCAAGAAGCGCTGGGCCGGTTCGGCGAGCACATCACGCGCGTGCAGGCCCACCTCAGCGACGCCAACGGCCACGCCCGGGCCAATCCGGAAGAGATCCAGTGCACCCTGGAGGCGCGACTGGCGGGGCAAGAGCCGGTCGTCGCCAAGGACCGCGCCGGCAGCGCACACCAGGCGATTCAGGGTGCGGCCGGCAAGCTCCGGCGCGCCATTGCCACGGTGCTGGAAAAACACGACCCCCGCCACACTGCGGCGGCGGGGGTCGTGCAAGCCGACGACGCCGGCACTGCGGCGCCATGACTTCCCAGGCGCGTTACTGCTTGACCTGGGACTTGAAGTAGTTGAACGAATGCGTAAAAGCGTCGCGCACCTTCTCCATTTCGGCGACCATCTTGTCCCAGGTGTCTTCGCCGGCGGCCTTGAGTTCGTCCAGCTTGACAACCGCGAGTTGCGACTGCGCGCGCAGCTTGCCCATTTCCTCCTTGTACTTGTCGCGGGCATCTTCCTTGGCCTCGCGTGCCTTGGCTTCGACGTTGCCCATCTTGGTGTTGAGCTCGTCGAGCTGAAGTTTCATTTTTGCGATATATGCGTCTCGTTTTGACATGTTGTCGTTTCCTTGGTGTTGATGGTTACCCGGCCGGTGGCTGTTTGCCCCCGTTTGCAGGAGTCATGTGTTGCCACATGTGTTCCCACCTTAACCAGCCAGCGGAGCGACTTCTGTTCGCTGGCGAACATGGCGCAGCGGCAATTCCGACCTATCGCCCGTTCGGTACGTCGGCTGGCACCCGCGGCCCGGCGCACGGTTCGACCGCCCTGCGCAAGGGCTTGCGCCCGCCCGCGGCGCGGCGCCACGCGACTTTTTTACATTTCGGCGCCCGGCGCCACGCCAATTGCTTACATTTCGGCGCCCCGCGCCACGCCATGCCGCCCTATGCTTGCTCGCAAGCCGGCGCGGTACTGGTTGGCCGATTTGCCGGGCGTTCTGCAGAGTCGCCCGCAGGTCCCGGGATCGCACCTGTGTGCGAGCCCGACTGCGGGAATTCGCCGTGCCGGGCTCAAATCGGCGCGAATCAGGGAACAACTAAAAATGCGTTGGCACAAACCTAATCTGAAGAGCATCTACGGCCTGCTTGGCCAGGCCGGTCCGCCGGCGGAGCCGTACCTGGGCGCACGCATGGAAATCGTGCGCCAGGCCATGCTCGACGCCATGGCGGGCGCCGGCCTCGGCCAGCGGCACCTGCATATCGTCGCGCGCATCCAGTTCGCGCAGGGTATACAGGCGCTGTGGTACGTCCGCGCCGACATGATGACGGCGCTGGCGGCCGAACTGGGCGAGGCGACGGCGCGCGAGAAGATCGACGCCTTGTCCGCGCTGTTCGAGGGCCTGCTGCCCAAGGGTTTCAGTTACCAGCCGCCACCGCGCCGGAACTGAGCTGCCGCCGGCGGCGATCGGCTGGGGCGTACGTCAACGCACAGACCGCAACACGCAGCCGCCTTACCGTGGCAGCCACTTCGAGGAACACGCGATGCACAAAAAGTTCTGGTCCCGCTGGTCGGCCCGGGTGCTGGCGGCCGCCGTGTGCGCCGTCTGCGCCAGCGCCGTCGCCAGCCCGCAGTCGGCCGCCGCGCTGCAGGCCAAATACCTGTCGCTGGTCGAACCGCTGCAGCGCAACCAGTTCCAGCGCGCGCTGGTGCTGGACTCCAGCGAAACGCCCGAGCGCATCAGCGGCGACGTCTACGCCGTGGTGCAGTACCCGTTCGGCGTCGTGCGCGCCAGCCTCGACAGTCCGCAGAACTGGTGCGACGTCATCTCGCTGCATGTCAACACCAAGTATTGCCGCCCGATCGCGGGGCCGACGGGCACGATCCTGCGCGTGCATGTAGGCAAGAAGACGGCCGAGGAACTGGCCGCCGCGCCGCGGGTCGACTTCAGGTACAGCAGCGCCGCCACGACGCCCGAGTTGATGGACGTGCGCCTCGACGCGAAGGACGGACCGCTGGGCACCAGCGACTACCGGATCGCGCTCGAAGCCGTGGCGCTGCCGAACGGCAGGACCTTCGTGCATTTGAACTACTCCTACGCGGTCAGTTTTGCCGGTCGGCTCGCCCTGCAGACCTACCTCGGAACCATCGGTAGCGGCAAGGTCGGATTCACCGTGGTCGGACGGCAGGGCAACGGCCAGCCCGACTATGTGGCGGGTGTGCGTGGCCTGGTGGAACGCAACACCATGCGTTATTACCTGGCGATCGACAGCTTCCTGGAATCGGCCGCCGTGCCGCCGGCAGCGCAACTGGAGCAGCGCCTGCAAAGCTGGTTCAGCGCCGTGGAACGTTATCCGCGCCAGTTGCACGAAATCGACCGCGATGCATATCTGCAGATGAAATACGCCGAGTTCGCGCGCCAGCGGACGGTCCAGTAGCGGCGGCGCGGGTACACATTGCCGGGCCGCCCGGCGGCTTCAGCGGCGTTTCTCCCACGCGCGGCGCAGCAGCAGCGCGATCACCGCCATGGCCACCACCACGGCCACGAACGCCGCATAACGCCCGGCGCCGAGTTCTCCGCCGGCATAACTCCAGACAAAGGAAAACGGCAGGATGCCCAGCAGCGAGGCCAGCGCGTAGCGGCCGAAACGCAACTGCCTGAGCAGGCCGAGCGCGAAGCTCACCACGTCGACCGGCAGCACCATGCGCAACACCACGATGCCGCCGAATCCGATGTCCGCCGGTATCCTGGCCTCGAGTTCGTCCACCTGCTGCAGCGACGTGATGCGCTCCAGGTACCGGCGGCCGAGCCGCGCGATCTGGAACGCGAGCAGGCAACCCAGCCACCATCCCGCCGTGCTCAGCAGCGCGGTGGGCACGACGCCGAAACTCCGGGTCGCCAGTGGCAGCAGCGGCAGCGACGAAAACGGCATCACCACCACCGAGGCCGCGAACAGCGCCACATAGGCCAGCGCGCCCTGCACCGGGTGAAGGCCGATCCAGCGCGCCAGCACCGACGTGTCCCAGTCCCATTGCCAGACGCCCAGCGCCGCGAGGACAACGGCCAGCACAACGAGGATGGTGGTGGTTTTCATGGGACGCATGGCACACGCCTGGGGGCCGGCGCCACAAAGCAGGCCGTACCGGCGGCGTGTATTGTCGCCCTGAAGGTGGACGCGCCGGTGGCGGCGCCACGCGACGCAGTGTTCTACAACGCATGGCATCACCCCAACCTAGCCTGCTTCCAGCAAGCGGCGATGGTTGAGCGTCGCTTCCAAGCGCTGTTGGGCTTGTGCCGGCGGTGAGGTGCAACTCGCCGGGGTCGCGTGCGATCCGATTGCCGCGCCAGTTGCGGACTCGATGTGCGTTGCATGGCCGGGCGCCTGGGGTCCGCCGTGCCGGCCAACTGCGATGGGCGCCCCGTCCTACGTCCTACCAGCCTGCCTCCCGATATGCTGCAATGCAGCATCGCGCGACCATGGGCGTGCGGAATCTTCTGCGCCCAACCGGGACGCGACATGCGCAATCCCTGGCTGCACGCGCACCGCCAGGCCACTGGCGCGGTTTGGGAGTGCGCGCGGACGCCCTGCGGAAAAACAGCTCGCCAAGCCTGGCGGCGGAATGGAATGCAATGGCTAAACGCTCGCTCGCCTTCACATTGGCCAGGAACTTCGAGCGCCAGTGGCTCCGGCTCACTCGTGGTACCTTGCGCGCCGGCAATCGGGTAGCTGCAAAGGCAATTCGGCCGGTGGTTGAAAAACGCCAGCCCCCACCGGGCAAAGGAACCTGGACAGCAGGCGTCGCCGTGGGCTCGACCGGGGCGCGCCGATTCCGGCTTTACAAGCCGCCAGGGGTGAATTTCGGTGAGCGATTGCCACTGGTGGTCATGCTGCACGGTTGCCGGCAGGATGCGAAGAGCTTCGCGCTGGCTACGCGCATGAACCGGCTCGCCGCGCGCGAACGCTTTCTGGTGCTGTATCCCGAGCAGCACCGCCTCGCCAACGCGCAGGGATGCTGGAACTGGTTCGACACCTCCTCGGGCCAAGCCTATGGCGAAGCCGCCTTGATCATGAAGGCGATCGACCAGGTGTGCTTGTTGTACCCGGTCGATCGCGCGCGAATCGCGATCGCAGGGCTGTCGGCCGGCGCAAGCATGGCAGCGCTGCTGGTGACCCGCCATCCCGAGCGATTCAAGGCCATCGTGATGCACTCGGGCATCCCTCCCGGTACCGCGCATTCAGCCCTGTCGGCGTTGGGTGCGATGCACGGGCATCGTGCCACCAAGCCCTTGCCCGCCACGCCGACGCCCATCAGGCATCCTCCAGGCCGTGCTTTGCGGAATTCGCCCCTTGGGAACGGCCCGGCGGTGCTCGAGGCGGCGACATGGCCACCGCTGCTGGTGATCCACGGCAGCCTGGACACGGTCGTGTCGCCTGGAAACGCACACGCAGCGGCACAGGCGTGGGCCGACGCGGCCGGCGCGAGCGCCGGCACCAGCCGTACCGTGCAGCGGGGCAAGCGCTACGCCGCGCGGGTGACCGACTTCAAGCGCACCGGAGCCCCCGCAGCCACGCTGGTTCAGGTGGAGGGGCTCGGCCACGCCTGGAGCGGGGGCGCGCCGAAACACGCGTACAGCGACTCTCTTGGGCCTGACGCATCACGCATGGTGTGGGCATTTGCTGCAAAACAATTTGGCCCGTGAGCAGCGGTGTCAGATCTCGGTGCAGGTCGGGATCACGGGCGCCACCTGAGCGCGCGCAACCTGGAACCTTGCCGCGCCGCAAGCGACGGCCGCCGGTCCCGTCACGGCTGGCGGGCCGGTCCAGGGAACGGCGAAGCGACGCGTGTGCCTACGAGCTTCCAATGCGATCCCACGCTTCGCGCGCAGCGCTTCTGGCGCGGTCCCAGGAGAGACGCGACTCGCCGCGCGCGTTCGGCCAATCACGCGCGAGGTCGGCCTCGGCGTCGTCGAAGCTGCGTCCCGGGAGTCTTCCGAATGCACGCACGCCATATGCATAGGCGGGTCCGTAATCGCCATAACTCGAACCGCTTTCGACGTAGGGCCGGCCGGCAAAGTTCTCACGCCAATAGGCGTCCTCGCGCGTCGGGTCTACCGACTCGGCGAGACTTTTGCCTGCCAGCCCCCCGAGAACGGCGCCCACCGCCGCACCGATGACAGTACCGACGGGGCCGACCACAGTGCCTGCCGCTGCGCCGGCAGCGGCACCGCCCATGGCTGCGCCAACACCAGTCCCGATCGGGTGAGAGCCGGGAGACCCGGTGATCGGGTCGCGGTTTGCATCAGCGGCCGGCTGGTTGCTTGT
>JANMYG010000565.1:0-11528 GCA_031381865.1 Betaproteobacteria bacterium
CCAAAGGCGTTGCGGGCCAGTTGCACCAGTTCGCCCACGGTGATGACTTCGGCGGTGTCGGGTCCGAAGTTGTAGGCACCTGCCAGCCGCGGGTCCTGCCACAGCTTTTCGGCCAGCCGCAGGTAGCCGGCCAAGGGCTCGAGCACATGTTGCCACGGCCGGACCGCGGCGGGGCGGCGAACCTCCAGCGTCTGGTCCCGGCTCCAGGCGCGGAACGCGTCCGGCAGCAGCCGTTCCTGCGCCCAGTCGCCGCCGCCGATCACGTTGCCGGCCCGCGCGCTGGCGACGGCCACGCCGTTGTCGCGCAGGTAGGAGTCGCGGTAACACGCCACCACCAGTTCGGCCGCGGCCTTGCTCGCGCTGTACGGGTCGTGCCCGCCCAGCGCGTCGTCTTCGCGATGGGGGTAACACGACGCCTGGTCCTGGTACACCTTGTCGGTCGTCACCACCACCACCACGCGCACGCCGGCCTGGCCACGCACGGCGTCGAGCAGGTTGGCGGTGCCCATGACGTTGGTGGAAAAGGTCTGCGCCGGCTCGCGGTAACCGGTACGCACCAGCGCCTGGGCCGCCAGATGCAGCACGATTTCGGGGCGGGCGTGCCGCACCAGCGTGGCCAGCGCGAGCGGGTCGCGCACGTCGCACTGGTGGTGCTGCAGCAGTTCCGACACCTGTGCCAGTTCGAACAGGCTGGGACCGGCGGCCGGCGCCAGCGCGGCGCCGACGACGCGCGCGCCCAGGCGGTGCAGCCAGATCGCGAGCCAGGCGCCCTTGAAGCCGGTGTGCCCGGTCAGCAATACCCGTTTGCCGCGCCAGAATGCCGGGTCCGGGCGCATCACCACACCTTCCATGGCGCGCGACCGGACGACCACAGGTCCTCCAGCAGGTTCTTTTCGCGCAGCGTGTCCATCGGCTGCCAGAAACCGGCGTGTTCGAATGCCATCAGCTGCCCCTCGGCCGCGAGCCCCGACATCGGCCCCACCTCCCATGCGGTGCTGTCGTCGGTGATGCGTTCCAGGCAACGCGGCGACAGCACGAAGAAACCCCCATTGATCAGGCCGCCGTCGCCACGCGGTTTCTCGGTGAAGCCGCTGACCGATTCGCCCGCCATCTGCAGCGCACCATAACGCCCCGGCGGCTGCACCGCGGTGATCGTCGCCAGCTTGCCGTGGCTGCGGTGGAACCGGATCGACGCGGCGATGTCGAGATCGGACACGCCGTCGCCGTAGGTGAAGCAGAACGACTGCTCGTCGCGCACGTAGTCCGCCACCCGCTTGAGTCGGCCACCGGTCATGGTGTCGTCGCCGGTATCGACCAGCGTCACACGCCACGGTTCGGCATGTTTGTGGTGCACTTCCATGCGGTTGTTGGCCATGCAGAAGGTGACGTCCGACATGTGCAGGAAATAGTTGGCGAAGTACTCCTTGATGATGTAGCCCTTGTAGCCGCAACAGATGACGAACTCGTTCACGTCATGCGCCGAGTACATCTTCATGATGTGCCACAGGATCGGCTTGCCGCCGACCTCGACCATCGGTTTGGGCCGCAGGTGTGTCTCTTCCGAGATGCGGGTGCCCAGGCCGCCGGCGAGTATGACCGCCTTCATGGCCGCGCCTCTGCGGCCACCGGCACTGACAGCGCCGCGGCCTCCTCGCCGTCGCAAAAGCGCTCCCACATCGTGCGGTAGGCGGCCTCCACACCACGCGCGAAGCCCCGGCCGTCCATCAATGGCGAGCCCAGCATACGCGCGCGCATTCCGGCGCGCAACGCGCTCAGGCCAGCCGTGTCGGCGGCGAAGGCGCAGGCCTTGTCGATGTATTCCTGTTCACTGCTGGCCACCCACTCGGGCAGGCCGATGTTGCTGACAAAGCTGGTGCCGATGCGGCCCAGCGGCGGCCGGCCGGCCAGCGTGAGCACCGGCACCCCCATCCACAAGGCGTCCACGAGCATCGTGCCGCCGCTGTGCGGGAAGCAGTCCAGCAGGATGTCGAAGTCGTGCAGCCCCTTGAAGATGTTGCTGCTGTTGCGCATCACCACGCGGTCCGGCCCCAGCCCGTGGCGCGCCATCAGGCGCGCGAAATGCTGCCGGTTCAGCGGATCGGCGAAATGGCGGAAATCGAGCACCAGCCGGGCAGTCGGCATCCGGCGCAGGATCTCGCCCCAGACCCGGAACGTGTGGTGGTTGAGCCGCTCGGTGCGCCCCGAGTACGCGAAGGTCACATAACCGTTGGCAAGGCACGGCGGCGGGGCCGGTGCGTCGGTGTCGACCATGGCCTGAAAGGGCACGAAACAATGCGGCAGGCGGACGATCTTTTCGCGCGCCAGCGTCTCGGGCGGCGCGATGTACGGATCGAACAACACATAGTCGACCGCCTTCAACCCGGTGGTCCATGCCGCGCCGAGCCAGGTCACCTGCAGCGGCGCCGGCTTCTGCGCGAACACGCCGAGCCGGTCGTCGCGCATGTGGTTGCAGCCGTCGACCAGGATGTCGATGCGGTCGCGCCGCACCAGTTCCGCCACCGCGTCGTCGGAGCAATCCCGGATATCGCGCCAGTGGTCGAAGACGCTCTTGAATTTCGCCGTGAAATCGTCTTCGACCTTCACGTTCGCGTAGGCGAAGATCTCGACCATGTCGTGGTCGTGGTTGGCAAAAAACGGCAGGAAGTAGAAGCGCGAGGTGTGGCGCCGGAAATCCGGCGACACGTAACCGATGCGCAGGCGGCGCCCCGGCGTGTGGTCGTGGCCCGAAAAATCACCTTGCGGCTCGGGGAAGCGGTTGCCCCAGCGAACGAACTCGGCGAATATGTCCGCCACCGGCAGGTCGGGGTGGTAGGACAAGGCGTACAGGCGCTTTTCCCACAACACGGCGTCTTCGGGCAGGATCGCCAGCGCCGCATCGGACTGGGAGACCACGGTGTCGAAGTCCGCCAGCTTGGCGCAGGCGCTGCTCAAACCCTGATGGGCATGGGCCTGGGTCACCTCCAGCCGGGTCGCCCGGGTGTCGACTCCGCTGGCCGCCAGCAACTCGAGCGTGCGCGTGAATCCAGCCGCCGCCTCGACCAGGCGCCCCTGTTCATCCAGCACCTGCGCCAGGTGGCTGTGCGCCGGAATGTAGCCCGGATCGAGCGCCAGCCCCTGCTGGTACAGCACGGCCGCCTCTTCATAACGGTCCTGGCTCAGCACGGCAGCGCCAAGATTGATCACGGCCGACGCGAACTGGGGCCGGTAACGCAGCGCCAGCCGCAGGTTGACTTCGGCTTCCACCGGCCGGCGCTGGTTCTGCAGCGCGAACCCGAGGTTGCTCAGTGCGCCGGCGTCGCCGGGCGAATGGACGACCGCCGTCTGCAGCGGCTCCAACGCCTCGACGAAGCGGCCCAGGTTGACCAGCGCGGCGCCCATCGCCTTCCAGCCAAAGGCCATGTGCGGATAACGCAGCGTCATGGCGCGCGCGCGCAACACCACATCCTCCATGCGGTCCCGCCTGAACAATGCCTCGACCGCGGCCACCTCGGCGGCTGCCGGACGCTCCGGAGCCCTGGATTTGCCGCGCGCGACCTTCGGCCCCGCCGCCGGCTGGCCCGAACCGACCCCTGGCGCCGCCTTGCCCGACTCCAGGCGAAAGCGGCTGTCCACGAGCCGCTCCACCAGCTCCGACATCACGGCCAGGGTCAGCCCGGTGCGCCGTTTGAGCTCCAGCATTTCAGTCGCGGCGCGGTGTTCGCCGGCGTGCAGCAGGGCGTCGAAGCAGCTCAGCCAGTACTGCCAGTTGGCGGGGTCGGCGGCGCAGGCCTTGCGAAACAGCGGCAGGCTGGCCGACGCTTGGCCGCCCTCCAGCGCGATGACCGCCAGGTTGTGGTTGGCGTCCGGATGGTCCGGCCAGGTCTCCAATATCGCGCGGTAGATTTCCCCGGCCACCTGGAGCTGCCCGGCGCGATGCTGCGCCAGCGCCAGCTCCATGCTCTGCTGCAAGGCGCGCTGCAGCAACTGCGCGATCGACTGCGCCGGCGGCGACCCCGGGCCGGCGCCTGGCGCCGACACATCACCGTAGCCGATGGCGCGCGTCGGCCCGGGCGATTCCCCGCGCGGGGACTGGCCATCTATCTGCCGTTCGGATTCGCGTATTTCCACGACGCAGAGATTAACTTTCCCGCACCCATGTCGATCACCGGATAAGGCATGCCTTCGGCGACCAATTCAGCCCGGTGCGCCGTTGCGCGCATAGGTTTTTGCCTTACACGGGCGGGTCTGAAACCTGACGCGACAAGCATCCTTTTGCTGATTCAAGTTTCTGGCTGCGCGTTCAGAATCGCCCCATCGTGATCCACGAGTGATGAATTTCGACCCAAGGGAACTACATGACCAACGAGCAAATCCTCTCTGAAATCCGCGAAGCCAACCTCACCTATCTGATGCTGGCCCAGAACCTGATCCGTTCGGACCGCGCCGAAGCGTTGTTCCGGCTCGGCATGTCGGAGGAATCGGCCGACCTGATCGCCAACCTGTCGCCCGCGCAGATACTCAAGATCGCCTCTGGCAACATGTTGTTGTGCCGCTTCCGGGTCGACGACGACATCGTCTGGAACCTGCTGACCAACCATACGACGCGCAAGGTCGACAACGACGCCACGACGCGCCTGCATGCCAGCATCCTGATGGCCGGCCGCTTCGCCGAGGCGATGTAGGCCGCCCGCCCACCCACCCTGCCGCAGCACAAAGACCGCCATGGCCACCAAAAGTGTTCTCAATGAATCGCGCCAGATCGAACGCGCCGTCGCACTCATCCACCTGGGCGCCCGCCTGCAGGTGCTGGAGAGCGAAACCACGCTGTCCTACGAACGCCTGCTGCGCCTGTACAAGGAGGTCGCCGGCCGCTCGCCGTCCAAGGGGCAGTTGCCGTTCTCGACCGACTGGTTCCTGACCTGGCAGCCGAACATCCACGCGTCGCTGTTCCTGAACACCTACGAGTACCTGTCCAAGGTCAGCGCGATGGACGACATCGACGCGGTCATGAAGGCATTCAAGCTCTACTCGGAGCAGATCGCCTCCTGCGCCGTGGAGCCGCTGCTGTCGATCACGCGCGCCTGGCGCCTGGTCAAGTTCGTCGACAACAACATGCTCACGATGACGCGCTGCTCCAAATGCGGCGGGCATTTCGTGACCGAGCCGTACGAGAACGCACGCCATTTCGTCTGTGGTTTGTGCGAACCACCGGCGCGCGCCGGCAAGGGCGCGCTGGCCGGGGGAATCATGCTGCACTGAGGCCGTCGGCGCACAACGCATAACACCGATTAAGGGGCCCAATCCGGGCCCTTTTCCGCTTTTGGCCCGCGCGCAAATCCATAGAATGGACCGCAACCTCACCCCGCCGTTGCCCCCCGTGATCCCCCATCCTGACTTCGCACCAACATGATCGTTATCGTCGGCTACGTCGTCGCCATGGGATGCATCTTTGGCGTTTACATCTTCCACGGTGGCAACATCGGCGTAATCCTGACCGCGTTGCCGTTCGAGCTGGTCACGATCTTTGGCGGCGCCCTGGGCGCCTTCGCCGTGAACAACCAGCCCAAGGTGCTCAAGGCGACGATCAAGCTCGTCCCGCAGGCGCTCAAGAGCTCCAAATACACCAAGTCGCGTTATATGGAGCTGATGGCGCTGCTCTACGACATCCTGCAAAAGGCCCGCAAGGAGGGCCTGATGGCGATCGAGAAGGACGTCGAAACCCCGCACGAGTCCGAGATCTTCAAGAAGTACACCACCGTCGGCAGCGACCACCACGTGGTGGAGTTCATCACCGACTACCTGCGCATGATGGTCTCGGGCAACCTGAATGCGCACGAGATCGAGTCGCTGATGGACAGCGAGATCGATACCCACCACCAGGAGGCGCACGCGCCGGTGGCGGCGATTGCGCGGCTGGCCGGCGCACTGCCGGCGTTCGGCATCGTGGCCGCCGTGCTCGGCGTGGTGAACACCATGGGCTCGGTAGGCCAGCCCCCGGCGGTGCTGGGCGGCATGATCGCGTCGGCGCTGGTCGGCACCTTCCTCGGCATCTTGCTGGCCTACGGCGTGGTCGAACCACTGGGCGGCCTGCTGGAGCAGAAATCCGAAGACGCGGCCAAGGAACTGCAATGCATCAAGACCACGCTGCTGGCCAGCATGCAGGGCTACAACCCGTCGACCGCGATCGAGTTCGGGCGCAAGGTGCTGTTCTCGACCGAGCGCCCGAGCTTCATCGAACTCGAAGCCCACGTGCGCGGCAAGAAGTGATCCACGCGGGTCTGCAAGCCACCCGCGCAAGCAAGGAACCAGGATATGGCTACAGACGCCAAGAAACTGCAGCCAATCATCGTCAAGAAGGTCAAGAAGGGCGGCCATGCCGTCCATGGCGGGGCGTGGAAGATCGCCTACGCCGACTTCGTGACGGCGATGATGGCCTTCTTCCTGCTGATGTGGCTGCTCGGCTCGACCTCGGAGGGCGACAAGAAGGGCCTGTCGGACTACTTCGCCTCGCCGCTCAAGGTGTCGATGATGGGCGGCTCCGGCGCCGGCGCCGCCACCAGCGTGATCCAGGGCGGCGGGACCGACCTCACCAAATCGGCCGGGCAGAACAAGCGCTCGGACTCGAACGACCCGATCGCGAAGAAGGCCGCCTCCGACGCGGCCCGGGCCGAACTGGCCAAACAGGATGCGAAGAAACTCGCGGTGCTGAGCTCCAAGATCAGCGCGCTGATCACCAACAGCGCGCGGCTGGCCGAGTTCAGCTCGCAGATCAGGCTGGAGACCACTCCCGACGGGCTGCAGATCACGATCGTGGACGACCAGAACCGGCCCATGTTCGACGTCGGCAGCGCGCTCGTCAAACCCTATATGCGCGACATACTGCGTGAGATCGGCAGCGCGCTGAACGGGGTCGACAACAAGATCAGCCTGGACGGACACACCGACCGCTCGCCTTATGGCAACGGCGAGCGCGGCTACAGCAACTGGGAGTTGTCGGCCGACCGGGCCAATTCATCGCGGCGCGAACTGGCCACGGCCGGAATGCCGGACGAGAAACTGGCGCGCGTCACGGGGCTGGCGTCGAGCAGCCTGCTGGACCTGCAGAACCCGCTCAGCGCCGGCAACCGCAGGATCACCATCCTGGTGATGACGCGCGAGGCCGAGGAGCGGCTGCTCGGCGGCGCCCGCACACCCGTGGTGGCGGGTGCCGACGCGACCGCGGCAGGGGCCAAAACAGCGGCCGCGCCAGAGCGTTGAACGCGCCGGCAGCACCAAAGGTCTGGTGATAATGCGGCTGACCTTATCGCTCATGAACAACACCCTCCATGGCAAATGACCTGCGCTTCCTGGTTGTCGATGACTTCTCGACCATGCGGCGAATCGTCTGCAATCTGCTCAAGGAAAGCGGCTTTGTGGAGATCGAGGAGGCTGAGGATGGCGCGGCGGCGCTGCACAAGCTGCGCGGCGGCAAGTTCGACTTCGTCGTCAGCGACATCAACATGCCCAACATCAACGGGCTGCAACTGCTGGCCGAGGTCAAGAAGGACGACCGGCTCAAGCACATCCCGGTGCTGATGGTCACGGCCGAAGCGCGCAAGGAAGACATCCTGCTGGCCGCGCAGCTCGGCGCCGCGGGTTACGTCGTCAAGCCTTTCACCAGGGCGATCCTGGAAGACAAGGTGGTCTACATCCTGAAGAAGCTGGGCCTGCAATAACGCCCGCTTGCGGCGAGCCGCGGACTGGGCCGAAGTGCGGGGTCATCCGCCGTCTTTTCAGACTTTAGTTTTCGCGCCGCCTCGTGACAATCATGGCAAGCCAACTATTGCCACGCCATGGAATCCAACAGCCAGGATCGCAACCTTCCCGCATCGGAGCGCAAGCTCAAGCGTGCGGTGGAAGACGGACAGGTCACGCGATCGCGTGACCTGTCGCACCTGGCGGTGCTGGGAGCCGGTGCGCTGGCGCTGCTGGCGCTGGCGCCGCTGATGTTCGACCGGCTGCGGCTGGACCTGTCGCGCCAGTTGTCGTTCGACGCGGTGGCCATCGCGCATCCGGAAACGATGCTGACCCGGCTGCAGGAAATGACCGTCTCCGGCCTCGTCGGTTGTGCGGTATTCGCGGCGATCGTGATGGCCGCGGTGGTACTGAGCTCGGTGGCCGTCGGCGGCTGGGTCAACAGCCTCAAGCCGCTGGTGCCGGACCTGAGCCGGCTCAACCCGCTGTCGGGACTGGGCCGCCTCTTCACCAAGGACAAGCTGACCGAGGTCGCGAAGATGGTCGTGATCGTCGCGGTGCTGGCCGTGGTCGGCGCCCTGTACCTCAAGTCCACCGCGCAGTCGGTCATGGCGCTGATCATGCAGCCCTCGGCGGCGGCGCTGGCGCACCTGAACGAATGGCTGACCACGGGCATGGGGCTGCTGCTGCTGATCGTGCTGCTGGTGGCCGTGATCGATGTGCCGCTGCAGCGGTTCCTGCACCGGTCGCGCCTGAAGATGTCGCACCAGGAATTCAAGCAGGAGCACAAGGAATCGGAAGGCAATCCGCTGGTCAAGGGCAAGCTGCGCGCGCGCCAGCGTGAACTGTCGCAGAGCAACAGCATCACGGCGGTGCCCAAGGCCGATTTCGTGGTCATGAACCCGACCCATTTCGCGGTCGCCATCCGTTACGACGAATCCAGCATGCGCGCGCCCCAGGTGATCTCCAGGGGCGCGGACCTGCTGGCGCTGAAGATCCGCGACATCGCGCGCACGCATGCCATTCCGGTGTTGCGCTCGCCGGTGCTGGCGCGCGCGCTGTACGCGCACGCGGAGCTCGGGCAGGACATTCCGTCCGGCCTGTACACCGCGGTGGCCCAGGTGCTGGCTTATGTCTACCGGCTCAAGGCCGCGATGCGCGGCGAAGGCCCGCTGCCCGGTGAACCACCCGAGCCCGAGGTTCCGGCCGACCTCGATCCGCTGGGCCAGGCGTCCGCGCGCGGCGGAGCAACACAGGCATGACGCCGTCACTGCAGTCGCTGCGCCGCTGGATGGCGGCCAACGCCGCATTTGCCCAGGGCGCCGCGGCGCCGATGCTGGTGGTGGCGATCCTGTCGATGATGGTGCTGCCGCTTCCGCCGCTGCTGCTCGACGTGTTCTTCACCATCAACATCACGGTGGCGCTGATGGTGATGATGGTGGCCGCCTACATGCTGCGCCCGCTCGACTTCGCGGCGTTTCCCGCCGTGTTGTTGTTGACCACGCTGATGCGGCTGTCGCTCAACGTGGCCTCGACCCGGGTGGTGCTGCTCGAAGGCCACACCGGCGCCGGCGCCGCCGGTTCGGTGATCGAGGCCTTCGGCCATTTCCTGATCGGCGGCAACTTTGCGGTCGGCCTGATCGTGTTCTCGATCCTGGTGGTGATCAACTTCGTGGTGGTGACCAAGGGCGCCGAGCGGATCGCCGAAGTGTCGGCGCGTTTTGCGCTCGACGCCATGCCCGGCAAGCAGATGGCGGTGGACGCCGACCTGAACGCCGGCACCATCGACGAGAAGGAAGCCAAGCGCCGGCGCGCCGAAGTGGCCGAGGAGGCGGATTTCTTCGGCTCCATGGACGGCGCCTCCAAGTTCGTGCGCGGCGACGCCGTGGCCGGCATCCTGATCCTGCTGATCAACATCTTCGGCGGCTTCACGGTCGGCGTGTTGCAGCACGGCCTGAGCGCCTCCCAGGCCGCCGACACCTACATCCTGCTGGCCGTCGGTGACGCCCTGGTGGCGCAGATACCGGGGCTGCTGATCTCGGTCGCGGCCGCGATGGTGGTATCACGCGTCGGCAAGGACCACGACCTCGGGCGCCAGATCGTGCACCAGATGTTCGTCTCGCCCAAGGTGCTGGGCATCAGCGCCACCATCATGGGCATCCTGGGACTGATCCCCGGCATGCCGCACCTGGTGTTCCTCGGCATCGCCGGCCTGGTGGGTTACGCGGCCTGGGTACTGGCCCACCGGCCGCCACCGGCCGACCCGCAGGCGGCCGAACCGGCGCCGGTGGCCGATGGCGAGGCCAGCTGGGACGATCTGCAGCCGGTCGACCAGCTCGGCCTGGAACTGGGCTACCGCCTGATCGCGCTGGTGGACAAGACGCGCCAGGGCGACCTGCTCAACCGCATCAAGGGGGTGCGCCGCAAGTTCGCGCAGGACGTCGGTTTCCTGCCCCCGGCGGTGCACGTGCGCGACAACCTGGAGCTCAAGCCCAGCGGTTACCGGATCACCCTGCGCGGCGTCGTGGTGGGCGAAGGCGAGGCCTTTCCGGGCATGTTCCTGGCCATCAATCCGGGTGGCATCACGACGCCGCTGATCGGCACGCCCACCACCGATCCGGCCTTCGGACTGCCCGCGCACTGGATCGACGAACGCCAGAAGGAAACTGCGCAAATGGCCGGATTTACGGTGGTTGATTCGGAGACCGTGATGGCGACGCATTTGTCACACTTGATGCAGGTGCAGGCGTCCCGGCTGCTGAGCCGCACCGAGACCCAGCAGCTGGTGGACCACGTGGCCAAGCTGGCGCCCAAATTGATCGAGGAAGTTGTGCCGAAGATGGTTTCCATCGCCGTATTCCAGAAGGTGCTGCAGTTGCTGCTCGACGAGTCGGTCCATATCCGCGACATCCGCACCATCGTCGAGTCGCTGGCCGAACATGCATTGACGATTTCGGACCCGGTCGAGCTGGCCAAGCGCATCCGCGTGGCGCTGTCGCCGGCAATCGTGCAGCAGATCTACGGGCCGATGCGCGAACTCAACGTGATCGCCATCGACCCGGCCCTGGAGCGTCTGCTGGTGCAGGCGCTGGCCGGTGCATCCGGGCCGGCGCTGGACCCCGGCGTGGCCGAAATGTTCACGCGCACCGCGGCCGAAGTCGCGCTCAGGCAGGAAGAACTGGGTGTTCCGGCCTGCCTGCTGGTACCCGACCAGATCCGCGGCGCGATCGCCCGGCTGGTGCGCCGCGTGGCGCCGCGCCTGCAGGTGCTGGCGCACAGCGAGATTCCTGAAACCCACACGATCCGTATCGGCCCCATCCTTCGAGGTGCAGCAACATGAACATCCAACGATTTACCGGCGCGACCTCGCGCGAAGCGCTGGCCAAGGCGCGGCTGGCCTTTGGCGAGGGAACGCTGATCCTGTCCAATCGCCCGACCGCCCTGGGCGTGGAGGTGATGGCCACGGGCGAGGACAGCCTGTCCGGGCTGGAGCAACGCGAGCGCGGCGCCAGCCAGCCCAAGGCCGGCGCGGTACAGCGGCAGGTTCCGGTGCTCACCACCCTGGCCAGCGCGGCCGCGCAGCAGCAGGTGGAGGACGATACGGCGCAACTCGCCATGAGCACGTTGTCGTTCCAGGACTACGTGCGCGAGCGCATGTTGCGCCGGCGCCAGACCGAGGCCCCGGCGCGCGCCGACGAGTCGCCGGCGCCAGCCCGGGCCAGCGCAGGCCAACCGCGCCCGGCCCCGGTCCACGCCAGGCCGCAGCCGGCGCCGGCCGCGGTCGCGTCGGCGCC
>JANMYG010000623.1:0-17858 GCA_031381865.1 Betaproteobacteria bacterium
GTTGCGCCAGCCGCGACACGAATCCGAGTTCCCGCGCCAGGCGCAAACCCTCGGCGCTGGCGACGCCTTGCGCACGCAACGACAACGTGGGCGCGGCCCGCGCCGCCGCAGTGCCCGGCATTGGCGCCGACACCGTGCCGCCGTCCAGGCGCACGTCGCCACCGAACACTCGCGCCTGCAGCGCATTGACGCTGAAGCCGGACTCCGTGAAACCGACTGCGCCGCGCGCCCGCGCCAGGCGTGTGGTCTCCGGCGACAACTGCAGGTCATTGCCGGCGAGCGTGAGGGTTCCCTGCACGCTCGACTTCTCCAGCGCCTCCAGTGGCACCCCGAGTTTCAGGCGCAATTCGGCCGCCCCCGTCGCGCTGGCACGCGCCAGCGCGTCGCCCGCCAATCCACCCACTGGCGAGCCGTTGACGAACGACAGCATCTCGGTCAATGGACCGCGCGCCTCCAGGCCGACCACCACGTTGACCGATCGCGTGAGGTCCGCGATCGCCGCGTCGGCTTTCAGAATCTGCACGCCCGGAGCACCGGACAGGCCGGCACGCGCGCCCTTCACGGCCAGGCTCTTGCGGTCGAATACGAGTTCGCCCGAGAGTTGCGTCAGCGCCGGCCATGGCAGGGAATCGGCTCCCTGGTAGGCGCGCGGCACGTAGGCCAGGGTACCGTTCCTGATGTTGGCCGAAATCTGGAATTCACCCTGCCGGGGGTTTTCGAAAGGCATGTCGTACAGGTCGCCCTTGACCTTGAACTTGACACCGCTGCCAGTGCCGGCCTGGACCGCGTCGCGCACATAGTCCCGCACGCCCTGGTGCAGCACCAGCGGCAGGTACCGGTGCACCCGCGTCGCATCGGCCCGGCTCAGGCTGCCCTGCAATTCCAGCACGCCCGGGAAACGCGCCCGCCCGGCCGAGCGCGCCGGGTCGCTGGTCTGCCACTTGAATTGCACCTCGCCTTCGGCATCGGCGTTGCTGAAGCGCAAGCCGGAAACCTGCAGCCGCGCCTTGCCAGCCTCGATTTGCCAGGCCAGGTCGGTCGTGAGTTGCGCCAACGGTATGACGGGGTCTTCGAACACGCCGGGCAATGTGATGCTGCCAGCCTGCACC
Source organism: Betaproteobacteria bacterium (assembly GCA_031381865.1). Taxonomy (GTDB): domain Bacteria; phylum Pseudomonadota; class Gammaproteobacteria; order Burkholderiales; family Burkholderiaceae_C; genus CAISIP01. The sequence goes on from JANMYG010000623.1 coordinate 1,110, forward strand.
GCCAGGCTCGCCTTGCCTGCCGCCTGCGTGAAGTCGAAGTCCAGCGTCGCGCCGCGGATGCCGGGCGAGCCCAGCGCGACCGCCGTGTCCGGGCTGGCGCCGGCTGCGGCGGGAATGGCCTGCACATGAAGATCCACGACGCGGCCCTTGGCTTCGTATTTGTCGATCGCGCCGCTGGGGCCCTGCCATTTGGCCTTGACCCGCTCGACCAGGCCCTGCGGCGCATACCGCGCAAGAGCGCCATGCGCCTGCTCGCCCAGCGGCAGGCGGCTGGCGATCTGCGTCAATGCCGTCAGGTCGAGCCGGTCGGCAATCAGCTCCCCTTGGGCAGGGCGGGCGGCGTCGGCGTCGGTTTGGGTCAATGCGATGTTGCCGCCCGGCCAATGCAATCCGTCGGCGGTATCGAACGCCAGGCCGCTGGTCGAGAACTCCAGCACGCCAGGCGCGAATTTCCCCGCCAGGCGCCCTGCCATCGACCCCAGCCGCAACGGCTGCAAAGTCGGGTCCAGGCTGATGCCCACGTCCGCCAGTGCCACGTCGGCGGTTGCCGCGGTCAGCTTGGCGCGCCGGATGTCGACCCAGGCACGAACGGCGCCGCGTCCCTGCTGCACCTCGAAGCCCAGGTCGGCATAACGCCGCAGCTGCGACACGTCCACGCGCGCGAAATTGGCGTAGGCCTGCCCGGACCACTCCTGCCAACGCCCGTTGTCCATCGACAGGAACGGTTGCTCGAATCGCGCGACCACCCCGAATCGGTCGCCCCACTCGGCGGGCGGCGTCGCATCGAGCCGGACGTCATGGCGCCTGGACCGGTTGCGCAGCACCAGGTCGACGTCGCGCAGGGCCAGCGCCGGAACGGCCCGCATTTCGTCGCTCCACACAACGGCACCATGCCGGATGACAAACTCCGGCTGGGAAAAAATCCGGTGCAGGACCCCGCTGTCGGACTGCCCGCCCTTGGAAAAATCCAGCCCAGCCACGTAGATCCGGCCGTCCGGCGCACGGCGCACGGTCAGCGTGGGGCGGTCGATATAGAGTTGCTCGAACCGCAGACCCAGCAGCGACTGGGGCGACAGCGAGACCAGGATCAGCGGCAAGCGCAATGCGTCGCGCCCCTGTTCATCGAGCAGGCGCACATTGACCATTTCGAAGGTCGGGATCATTCCTGTGGAATACGCGGCAATCGATTCGATGCGCACCGTCACGCCCAGCGCGCGCGACGCCACCGCTTCGAGCTGCGGGCGCAGCTCACCGATTCGCGGCACAATCAACAGATGCAAGGCGCCCCATGCCGCCGCAAACAGGAACCATGCATACAACAACAGCGCCAATGACCACCGGGCAACGAAGGCGGAGGCCTTCAATAGCGGTGACGGTGCCGGCTTCAGGTCAACCATTGTGGGTGTGGCTTTGATGCAAGAATTATGACCCGCAATGTTCACCATGGCATGGCCGGCGCCGGGGCAGCGCCCGTGTCAAATGAAGGTGGTGCCATGCCAGCGGGCCCGGTCGCATTGTTTCCGCGCTTTGGCCAGCGCGTGCGGCGCCGTTACCAATCCCAGATGTCCTTGCTGCCGCCCGGCTTGCCCGGTCGCGCGCTGTTTGCGTCCGTGTGTGAAACCCTGCAGCGCGGCGGCCTCGATCTTGGCTCCGCATTGCGCATTACCCGCCAGCTGGTGCTTGAACGCCTGCTGGTGCTGGATTGCGAGATGCAGGCTTCGGTGCAGCAAGTCACCGCAGCCATGACCGAACTGGCGGAGTTCGCGCTGGACTGCGCCTGCACCCACGCCCAGGCCACCCTCGACGCCCAGCATGGGGCGCCCGGCGCGCCGGACGGCAAGCGGGCGCAGCTGTGGGTGGTCGGGATGGGGAAACTGGGGGCGCGGGAGCTCAACGTTTCCAGCGATATCGACCTGGTGTATGTCTATGACCAGGATGGCGAAACCGCAGGAAATGCCGAAGGCCGCGGCCGGGTTTCCAACCAGGAATACTTTGGCAAGATGGTGCGCGCTATTTACGGCACCATCGGCGACACGACCGAACACGGCTTCGTGTTCCGGGTCGACCTGGCGCTTCGCCCGAACGGAAATTCGGGACCTCCGGCCGTCTCTCTGGGCGCCCTGGAGGAATATTTCCACGTGCAGGGCCGCGAGTGGGAGCGTTTCGCCTGGCTCAAGAGCCGCGTCGTCGCGCCGGCGGGCTGCATCGCCAGCGGCTCGGCCGGCGGCCTGCGCTCGGCGGTGCTGCCATTCGTCTTTCGCCGCTACCTGGACTACAACGTCTTCGATTCACTGCGCGTGCTGCACCGGCAGATCCGCGAGCATGCCGCGCGGCGCAGCGCCGGACGCCCGGAGCGAACCAACGACGTCAAGCTGTCGCGCGGCGGCATCCGCGAAATCGAGTTCATCGTCCAGCTGCTGCAGGTGGTGCGGGGTGGGCAATTCCCTGAACTGCGCACGCGCGCCACGCTGGACGCACTGCCACGCCTGGCGCGCGCGGGCCTGATGCCCGAGGCGACCGTCGACGCGCTGGCCCAGGCGTACCGGTTCCTGCGCCAGGTGGAGCACCGGATCCAGTACCTGGACGACCAGCAAACCCACGTCCTGCCCACGCTGGATGACGACCTGGCGTGGCTTGCCGATGCGATGGGCCAGCCGGGACCGCGCCCGTTCCTGGCCGAACTCGACCGCCACCGCGAAATCGTGGCGCAGGAGTTCGATGCGTTGCTGGGCGGCGGCCAGAGCGAATGCAAGACCTGCGGCGGCAGCAGTCCGGGCGTCGGCTCGGCGTCCGAGATCGACGAATTCCTCGAGCAGATGCCCGCCGGTTTTCGCGAGCGCATCCGGGCCTGGCGTGATCATCCGCGCTTCCTGGCCCTGCGCGACGAGTCCAAGGCGCGGCTGTTCAGGCTGGCCGGCCGCACGGCCACCTGGATCCGCGAGGACAAGGTCACCGAGGAGGCCGGCGTGCGTCTGGCCGACTGGATCGAGCCACTGCTGCGGCGCGAGAGTTATCTGGCGCTGCTGCTCGAGCGCCCGGCCGTGCACGAGCGCCTGCTGCGGCTGTTGGGAAATGCGCGGTGGCCGGCGCGCTACCTGCTCCAGCATCCTGGCGTGATCGACGAACTGGCCAACAACACGATGCTGGCCGAGCGCTTCCAGGCGACCGAATTCGAGCATGAACTGCAGCACCGGCGCGCCGCGCTCATGGTGACGGCGGAGGACGACGACGAGACGCTGCTCAACCTGTTGCGCCGCGCGCACCATGCCGAGGTGTTTCGCACCCTGGCGCGTGACGTCGAAGGCCAGCTGACGGTGGAACAGGTGGCCGATGACCTCAGCGCGCTGGCGCAATCGGTGTTGCGCGTGACCACGCAATGGTGCTGGAGCCGGATGCGCAACCGGCATCGCGAGCAGGCACAGTTCGCCGTCATTGCCTACGGAAAGCTTGGCGGCAAGGAGTTGGGCTACGGCAGCGACCTCGACATCGTGTTTGTATTCGACGATGACGACGAACGCTCGGCCGAGGTGTACACGGTGCTGGTACGCAAACTGATCAACTGGCTGACCGTCAAGACCGGTGAAGGCGACCTGTACGAGATCGATACCGCCCTGCGACCGAATGGTAACTCCGGGCTGCTGGTGACCACGTTCACCGCCTACGCGAATTACCAGCAGCAGCGCGGCAGCAACACCGCCTGGACCTGGGAACACCAGGCCATGACGCGGGCCCGCTTCGTATTGGGCAGCGAATCCATCCGGGCGCGTTTTGATGCAGTGCGGCGCAACGTCATCACCGCCGAGCGTGACCCGGGCGACCTGCGTACGGAAATCGTCGCCATGCGCGACAAGGTCCGGGCCGCGCACCAGGTCCGCAACGGGAAATTCGACGTCAAGCACAGCCCGGGCGGCATGGTCGATGCCGAGTTTGCGGTGCAATTCCTGGTCCTGTCGCAGGCGATCCGGCACCCTGAACTGGTGGACAACGTGGGCAACATCGCCCTGCTGCGACGCGCCGAGCAGTGCGGCCTGGTGCCGCCTGGCGTGGGAGCTGCCGCGGCCGACGCCTATCGGGAACTGCGGCGGGTGCAACACCATGCGCGCCTGAACGAGGAGCCGACGCAGGTGCCGGACGGCGAATTGCAGCCGCAACGCGACGCGGTGGTGGCCCTGTGCAGCGCGGTGTTCGGCCCGGCGCACGGCTAGCGGCGGACCCGCGCACCGGGCGGGTCAAAGCTCGGAATTGGCGGGTCTTCTCTGACCTGCTCGACCCCACGGCGCAAGTGCGACTGGCTTAAGCTCGACCGACCGATGGCCGTTGCTGGCGGGCAGGATTTCTTCGCACCCATGAATCTAGTACAGGTAACCCATGAATCGATCGTGATCGGTCAGCCGCTTCCCTTCGCGCTGAGGGACGAGCTCGGCATCCTGCTCGCGCGCAAGGGCTTTGTGATCGCGTCACGCGATGACCTGGAAGCGATGCGCGGCCGCGGGCTCGGTTTCTTCGTCGACGTATCGGAGTCCGAGCGCCACCAGAAGGCGTTCGTGGGAAAGCTGTTCGAACTGGTCCGCGACGAGCGGCCACTGGGGAAGATTGCGCAGGCCAAACTCACCACCCGGGACTTGAGCGCCAGCCGCGACGACGCGGGTGCGGATGCGACGAACTGGCTCGACCTGCAGATCCAGGGCAACCGGCTGCTGCGCGACCTCAGCGCCGAGAATTTTCCGGATGACCTCGAGCGGTTGCAGACGCAGTTGGTGGGCCAGACACGCCGCAACGCGGACGGGGCGCTGTTCGCATTGTTTCACCTGGCCTCGAGCGAAGTGCACCTGTACAGCGCAACCCATGCGATGCTGGTCGGCGTGATGTGTGCGCTGGCGGCCAGGGAGGTGCTGGGCTGGTCCGAACACGTGGAGGCAACGGTCTGCAAGGCGGCGCTGACGATGAATATCGGCATGACGTCGCTGCAGGACCGGCTCGCGGTCCAGGCAGAGCCCCCCAGCGCCACGCAACGCGAGCAGATCGACCACCATCCGGCACGATCGGTCGCACTGCTCAGACAGCTCGGGCTGCACGACCCCGACTGGCTCGAAGCCGTGCGCGACCACCACGAGACGACGCCCGGCGCCCTGGGGCCGCGCACGCCGGGCCAGCGCATGGCGCGATTGATCCAGCGGGCCGACGTGTTCGCGGCACGCCTCGCGCCACGCGCCGCGCGGCGCTCCGATTCGGCGGCGGTGGCGATGCAGGCCTGTTATTTTGACGAGAAGCGCCAGATCGACGAGGCCGGCGCGGCATTGATCAAGGCCGTTGGCGTGTATTCGCCCGGTTCCCTGGTGCGGCTGGCCACGCAGGAGGTCGGCATCGTGGTGCGCCGCGGCGCCAATACCACGACGCCGCGTGTCGCCGTGCTGGTCAGCCGCGACGGCCTGGCGACCTCCGAACATGTGATCCGCGACACCAGCCAACGCGAGCTGCGCATTGCGGCCAGCGTGGCGCAGCGCGACTGCAAGGTCAAGATCAACCTCGACCGCATGCTGGCGCTGACCAGCGGCCCGCCGTCAAGCCGCCCGTGGTAAGCCGGGGTCGACCGGAACGGCGGCGAGTTCGCGCGCCAGTTCCTTGCGGTACTTGTTGAGTTCCTGCACCGTGCTGAAGCTGCGCTCCAGCAGCAGGCTCATGTTGTGCAGGATCCGGTCGACCACGCGGGTTTCCCACACCGCGTCGAACTTGATCTGCTGGTCCAGCCAATGCTCCAGCCACAACGGGTTGGGCAAGCGGCTCTGCACCGTATCACGCGGGAACAGCGCCTTGTTGACATGCAGGTTCGTGGGATGCAGCGCCTGTGCGGTACGCCGCGCGCTGGCCATGAGCACGCCGACCTTGGCAAACGCGGTCTTGGCCTCGAGGCCGAACTTGGCTATCGCCTGTTTCATGTACTTGAGATAGGCGCCACCGTGGCGCGCCTCGTCCTGGCTCAGGCGGGTGTAGATGTGTTTGATGACCGGCTCGCTGTGCCACTGGCTGGCACGCCGGTACCAATGGTTGAGCCGGATTTCACCGCAAAAATGCAGCATCAGCGTCTCCAGCGCCGGCGCCGGGTCGAACTCGAAGCGCACATCGTGCAGTTCCGCCTCGGTGGGCTGGAAGTCGGGGCGAAAACGCCGCAGGTACTCCATCAGCACCAGCGAGTGTTTTTGCTCCTCGAAAAACCAGACCGAAATAAACGCCGAGAAATCGCTGTCGTGGCGGTTGTCTCGCAAAAACATCTCGGTTGCCGGCAGCGCCGCCCATTCCGTGATGGCGTTCAATTTGATCGTCTGCGCCTGCTCGTCCGAAAGTTTGCTGCCGTCGAATGACTGCCACGGAATATCCCGGCCCATGTCCCAGCGGACAGACTCCAGTTGCTTGAAAAGTTCCGGGTAAAGCATGGGACGCCTTGTTTGACGATCTTGCCAGCGCAAAGCTGGCCGGAGGATTTTAGTGTGCCAGTAACCACATTCGATAACGGGTCGAAACAGCGGCATCGCAGTAGCGTGGCGGGTCGGCGATGCGTCGACATGCTCCACGGTCGGCCCGGCCGGGTCAGAGCCGAAAAAACTGCACCGGCATCCGATTGCCGCGACAAAATTACCAATCAGTCTTATAATTACCAGATAGTACAATATGTGATCAATGAGTTCAACCCACACCGTTTTGGATGACCTGCCGACGCCTCTCAAGGCGCACCGAGCCCGCGCTTGCCAGCATGTCAACGCGCGCCGCATCCGCGCGTGCCATTTGGTCGGCGCGAAAAGTCGGTGCCGGGCGTGGGCTGGATCTTTCGCGCCGCACGTCGGCCCGCTCCGGTGTCGCGCGCGGGTCAAACGCACGCGCCATTGCGTATTGCGCCGGCTGGGTTCGGTGCGCAGTGGCGCCCCTGGTTGCGCCGCCAGCCTGGAACGGAGCGCGGCATGAGAGTCGCCATCGTCGGCTCTGGAATTTCGGGTCTGGCCGCGGCCCGTGAACTGGGTGGTGGCGCGCAAGTCACGTTGTTCGAGGCCGCAAGCTACTTCGGCGGCCACACGCATACGGTCGACGTGACCCTGCCGACGCAGCACGGCGCCGTCACCCACGGTGTGGACACCGGATTCCTGGTGTTCAACGAGCGGACCTATCCCAACCTGATCCGGCTGTTTTCGGAACTCGGGGTGCAAACCGCCAAGTCGGAAATGTCGTTCTCGGTGCAAGTGCGTGATATCGGGCGTGGCCGCCGGCTCGAATGGAGCGGCTCCAGCCTGAACACGGTATTCGCCCAGCGGCGCAATCTCGTCAATCTGGCGTTCCTGTCCATGCTGCGCGACCTGGCGCGATTCAATGCCATGACCACCCGCATCGCCCAGGGCGGCCATGCATCTGCGCTCGAGCAGCCGTTGGGTGAGTTCCTGCGCGAACACCGTTTCAGCGACGCGTTTCGCGACTGGTACTTCCTGCCCATGATGGGCTGCATCTGGAGTTGCCCGACGGCGCAGATGCTGCAGTTTCCGGTCGCCACGATGGTCCGCTTTTGCCACAACCACGGCCTGCTCCAGGTAAGCAACCGTCCGCAATGGTGGACCGTCAAGGGCGGGGCCAGGAATTACGTGGACAAGATCGTCGCCGGCGTGCACGACAAACGCCTGGCGACTCCCGTGCGCTGGATCACACGCACTGGCGATGATCCGGGTGGCCCGGTGCAAATTGCCACCGACCTGGGCACCGAGCGCTTCGACAAGCTCATCCTGGCGACCCACTCCGACCAGGCGCTGGCCCTGCTGCGTGATCCCAGCCGGGCGGAAATCGACAACCTGGGCGCCATTCGTTACCACCGCAACCGCGCCGTGCTGCATACCGATCCGTCGGTCTTGCCCGCCAACAAGGCGGCGTGGGCCGCATGGAACTACGAAAGCACCGCGGCGGGTTCCGCCACCGCACCGCAATCCGGCAGCGAGGTCTGTCTGCATTACCTGATCAACCGCCTGCAACCCCTGCCATGGTCGCAGCCGGTCGTGGTGTCGCTGAACCCGCTGCGTGCCATCGCCAAGAACCATGTGCTGGGCGAATACGACTACGCCCATCCGGTGTTCGACCTTGGCGCGACCCGCGCGCAGGCCGCGGTGGCGCAACTTCAAGGCCATTCGAACACCTATTTTTGTGGTGCCTGGCTGGGTTATGGTTTTCATGAAGACGGCCTGAAGGCGGGCCAGGCGGCGGCGCGGCTGTTGTTGTCCCGGACGGCTGGCTTTCAGCGGGGTGGATCATGATCCTGGCGCGTGTCGACCAGCAGGCGCTCGCGACCTCCGCCGTGACGGCCGACCAGCCCGTGGCCCCCGACTCGGCCGTGGCGGCTGCGCTGCCGATGATCGGTTTTGGCGTGGTGCGCCATGCGCGCCTGCGCCCGTCGCGCAACGCTTTCTCCTACGCGACCTATTTCCTGATGTTGCCGCTGCGCGCGATGCAGGACCCGCGCGGCGCAGCGGCCAACAGCCCGCTGGCGCGCAACCGGCGTGCCGGCCTGAGTTTCTTCGACTCCGACCATGGCGATGGCCGCACGCCCGGGCAAGGCGGCGCCCTGGCCTGGATCGACGAATTGCTGCGGCGCGAAGGCATCACCGACGCCACGGGAGAGATCTGGCTGCACTGCTACCCGCGGGTGCTGGGCTACACCTTCAAACCGGTCAGTTTCTGGTATTGCCACCGCGCGCCGGAAGATGGCGGTGCGCTGCGCGCGATCGTGGTCGAAGTCAACAACACCTTTGGCGAGCGCCATTGTTATCTGCTCGATCGTCCCGGCTTCGGCGTCGAGCATCGGGCGGCGAAGGTGTTCCATGTCTCGCCTTTTTGCCCGGTGGAAGGCCACTACCGGTTTCGCTTCATGCGTGCCATCCGCGCCGGCGTCGAAAAAACGGTGGCGCGTATCGACTTCGACGACGAACAGGGGCCGGTGCTGCAAACCAGTGTGAGCGGCAGGTTGTTCCCGATCTCGACAACGCTGATCCGCACGGCCATGTGGCGCTACCCGGTCATGACCCTGGGCGTCATTTTCCATATCCACCTGCAGGCGGCACGGCTGTGCCTCAAACGCCTGAAGTTCTTTCGCAAGCCAGTCGCACCCGAATCCCTTGTCAGTCGTTGACCCACCGCACCCCGCACCCCTCCCATCTTCTTCCTTGCGCCATGAACACCACCACCGTTTCATCCTTCCCGGTACCACGCGGCACTCCCGCGGCGGCCAGAACCGCGCTCAAGATGCTCTCGCGCCTGCGCCACGGCAGGTTGACGATCCAGCTGCCCGACGGATCGCTGCAGTTCTTCGGTGCTGCCACAAGCAGCCCGCACACCGACCACCACGGCGGCGCGATGATCGCATTGCGCAACTGGAACGTTTGCGGCGCAGCGCTGAAGTCGGGCGACATCGGTTTTGCCGAAAGTTACATCGCCGGTGACTGGTCTACTCCGAACCTCACCGAGCTTTTGAAGTTGTTCATCGCCAACCGGCAGGAAGTAGAAGGCGCCATTTACGGCAGCTGGGCCGGGCGCGCGCTGTACCGCGTCAAGCACTGGCTCAATCGCAATACCAAGGCCAACAGCCAGAAGAATATCCACGCCCACTACGACCTCGGCAACGCGTTCTATTCGTTGTGGCTGGACGAGACAATGAATTATTCGGCGGCCTGGTTCGACGGCGACCGCAGCCGCCCGATGCCCGAGGCACAACGCGCCAAGGTTCGGCGCGCTCTACAGATGGCCAACGTGAAGCCGGGCGACCGGGTGCTGGAAATCGGCTGCGGATGGGGAGCCCTGGCGGAAATGGCGACGCAAGAATTCGGCGCCACGGTCGCGGGTGTGACGCTGAGCACCGAGCAGCTGGCCTTCGCCAGGCAACGCATGGAGAAATTCGACCAGGGCACGCGCGCCGGACCGGCGGCTGATTTGCGGCTGCAGGATTACCGCGATATCAACGACGGCCCCTACGACGCGATTTGCTCGATCGAAATGGTCGAGGCGGTCGGCCGCGCCTACTGGCCGACCTACTTCCGGGCCGTCAGCGACCTGCTCAAGCCGGGAGGCCGGGCCTGCATCCAGAGCATCGTGATCGACGACGCGTTGTTCGGGCGTTATATCCAGTCGACCGACTTCATCCAGCAATACATCTTCCCCGGCGGATGCCTGCCGTGCCCGAGCGAATTCCGGCGCGAGGCGGCGGCGGCCGGGCTCGAAGTCGTCGATGCATTCGCGTTCGGGCAGGACTATGCCGAAACCCTGCGCCGCTGGCGCAACGCCTTCATGGCACGGCGCACCGCGATCGCGCGCCTGGGCTTCGACCAGAAGTTCATGCACATCTGGGAGTTCTACCTGGCCTACTGCGAAGCCGCCTTCGACATGGCGAACATCGACCTGGTGCAATACACCCTGGTCAAGCCGCGGTGATGTACAGCTTGGCGCGCCACGTTGCGGCGGGTGCCCTGCTGGCACTGCTGTCGGCGCCTGCCGGCGCCGCCGAGCAGCCGACGGAAGTGCGCAGCGTGCTGCCCGCGGCCACACTCGCCGGAAGCAGCCGGTTCACGGTCTGGGGCTTTGGCGTCTACGACGCCAGACTTTGGGTAGAGCCGGGGTTCGAAGCCAACACGTACGACAGCCACGGTTTCGCGCTGGAGCTGAGTTACTTGCGCGACTTCAGCAACGCCGCCATCAGCGACCGGTCGATCGACGAAATGCAGCGCCTCGCGCCCATTCCCGAAGCCAAACGCGCAAGCTGGCGGCAATCGTTGCGCGCCGCATTTCCGGACGTGCGCAAGGGCGACCGGATCACCGGTATCAACCGCCCTGGCGTGGGCGCCGTGTTCATGACCAACGGTCGCCCCACCGGCGAAATCCGCGACCCGGAGTTCGCGCGGCAGTTCTTCGGCATCTGGTTGTCGGCCCGGACTTCGGAGCCCCGGCTGCGCGCGGCTTTGCTCGCACCGCTGGCGCCGCAATGACCGACCGGGTTGGCACCATGCAAAACATCGGCCAGCTGAGCGCGATGGCCGGTCTGCGTTATGGCCTGCTTGGCCTGCCGCTGGCGTTCGTGGCGCTGCCGTTGTACGTGATCCTGCCCAACCACTACGCCACCGAGTTCGGTGTGCCGCTGGCCACGCTCGGCGCGGTGCTGCTTGGCGCGCGCCTGCTGGACGCCGGCATCGACCCGCTGATCGGCCGCTGGTGCGACCGGCTCTTTGCACGCTCGCTGGGTTCGGTGCTGGCCTCCGGTGCCTGCGCGGCGCTGCTGCTGGCTGCTGGTTTCGGCCTGCTTTTCTTTCCCCCCACGCGTGCACCGGCGCCACTGGTGGCGTGGGCCACCATCTTGCTCATCGGCACCTACGCCGCCTACAGCGCCCTGAGCGTGGCGCACCAGTCGTGGGGCGCAATGCTCGGCGGCGACGAAGCCCAGCGCAGCCGCATCGTCGCGTGGCGCGAGGGGCTGGGGCTGGTCGGCGTCGTGCTGGCCTCGGTCTCGCCGCTGTTGCTCGGCCTGGGCGCGACGGTCGGTCTGTTTTGGGCGGCGCTGCTGCTGGGATGGCTGGCTTGGACGCGGTCGTTGCGCCCGCGTGTCGCCACCATGGCGCTGCCCGGCAACGTCTGGTTGCCGTTGCGGCGCCCGGCGTTCCGGCGCCTGCTCGGCGTGTTCGTGCTCAACGGCATCGCCAGTGCCATTCCGGCCACACTGGTGCTGTTTTTTGCCCAGGACCGGCTGCAGGCGCCCAGGTTCATGGAAGCGGTGTTCCTGGCCACCTATTTCGTCTGCGCCGCCGCGTCGCTGCCACTGTGGCTGCGTGTCGTCGCGCACCACGGCCTGGCGCGCAGCTGGTTGTGGGGCATGCTGCTGGCAGTAGGCAGCTTCGTCGGGGCGACGCAGCTCGGCGCTGGCGACACGTTCGGCTTTCTGCTGGTTTGCGCACTGTCGGGTGTGGCGCTCGGTACCGATCTGGCCTTGCCGGGGGCGCTGCTGGCCGGTGTGATTGCCGACGCCGGCGACCGCGGATCCCGGGAGGGCGCCTACTTTGGCTGGTGGAATTTCGCCACCAAGCTCAATCTCGCCCTCGCCGCGGGACTGGCGTTGCCACTGCTGGGCCTGTTCGGGTATTCGCCCGGCGCACGCGATGCCGCGGCGCTGGGCGCGTTGACCTTCGCTTATTGCCTGCTCCCGTGCGGGCTCAAACTGTGCGCCGGCGCACTGCTGTACCTGCGCATCATCCGACCCGAAACGAACCGGACCACTCCATGCAAAGACGCCTGCTGATCACCGCCAGCGCAGCCACCTGCACGCTGGCCGTATCGTCATTGCTGGGCGCGTGCGCGTCCCAGCAGCTCGACGATTACGGCCTCGAGCGGCCGGTACTCGACTTGGCCAGCTACTTCAATGGAACCCTGGATGCCTACGGCGTCTTCACCGACCGCTCGGGCAAGGTCGTCAAACGCTTCACGGTGCGCATGCACTGCGCCTGGCAGGGGGACGTGGGCGTGCTCGATGAGGACTTCAGCTACTCCGACGGCAGCCGGCAAAAACGCGTCTGGCGCTTGACCCGGCTCGGCAACGGCGACTTCGTCGGGCGCGCCGATGACGTGGTGGGGGAGGCCCAAGGGCGACAGCGTGGCAATGCCTTTCATTGGACCTACACCATGGCCCTGCCGGTCGACGGCCGGGTCTACGAAGTCCAGTTCGACGACTGGATGTACCTGGTCAACTCCGAGGTGATGCTCAACAAGGCGCGCATGAGCAAGTTCGGCGTGCACCTGGGCGATGTCACGCTCTCGTTCGCAAAACGCTGACACGCCATGTGTACCGCCAGCCTGCACCCACACCGGCCCGACCCGCGTTGCCGCGAATCGAAAGTGGGTGGCCCATGCCACTGAATCCCCGCATGACCGAGTGGCACGGCCGGACCGTCTGGCTGGTCGGCGCGTCCACCGGAATCGGCCGCGCCACGGCATCCCTGCTGCATGCGCACGGCGCACGGGTCATCGTCTCGGCGCGCAACACGGACGCGTTGAACGCCTTCGTGGCACAGCACCCGGGCGCCGTGGCGATGCCACTGGATGTCGCCGACGCAGCGGCGGTGCTGGAGGCGACGCGCGCCGTGCTGGCCGGCGGCGAACTGCATGGGATGGTCTACTGCGCCGGTCATTACCGCGAGATGCGCTCCGAAGCGATGGACCTGCCCGACATGCTGCGCCACATCGAGGTCAATTACGTCGGCGCCTTGCGCCTGCTTCACGCCGTGTTGCCGCATTTGCTGGCGCTGCCGGCGCACAATGGTTTCATCAGCCTGGTGGGCAGTGTGGCCGGGTACCGCGGATTGCCCAAGAGCCTTGCCTACGGTCCCACCAAGGCCGCGCTGATCAATCTGGCGCAGACGATGTACCTGGACCTGCGCGGCAAGGGCATCGGGGTATCGGTCATCAACCCCGGTTTCGTCGAGACTCCGCTCACGGCCGGCAACGACTTCCGGATGCCGGCGCTGATTTCCCCTGAGCAAGCCGCCGCGGAAATCCTTGGCGGCTGGGCGCGCGGCGACTTCGAGATCCACTTTCCCAGACGATTCACGCTCTGGATGAAGGCCCTCGAACTGCTGCCGTACCGGCTGTATTTCTTTTTCGTCCGCAGGCTGGCCATGCCATGAACGACGCGGCAGAGCGCATCGTGTCGTGCTTCGAAGGGCTCACACCAGAGCGGGTCGCGTTGCTTGGCACGATCTACGCCGCCGACGCCCGCTTCAGCGACCCTTTCAACCAGGTGCAGGGCCTGGAGGAAATCCAGCGTGTCTTGCGGCGCACGGCCTGTGCGAAAAGATGCCCCTGATCGGCGTGGTGATGCGCTGGCTGCGCAGGCGCGCGGCCCAGTGAGCCGTGGTTCCAGCGCGCACGATCTGCGTGCTGCGAAAAGGCTCAGGCCGGCACGGTATCGGCAAAACTGGGCCGCAACATCAGCTTGTCCTGCAGTTTGCCCAGGTTGGAGTAATCCGCACGCCAAGTGATCTGCGGAAAACGGAAGTCAAGGTAACCGAGCGCGCAACCGACCGCGATGTCGGCCAGGCTCAGGTGGATACCGGCACAAAACGGCTTGTCGCCCAAACCCTTGGCCATCGCCTTCACACTCGCATGCACCTTGTCGAGCTGGCGGTCGATCCACGCCTGGCTGCGTTGTGCCTTGGTGCGGCCATCCCAGGTCGCCTCCAGTCTGGCCATCACGGAGGCATCCAGCACGCCGTCGGCGAGCGCCTCCCAGGTCTTGACCTCGGCCCGCTCGCGTCCGACGGTGGGGATCAACTTGCCCACCGGCGACAGCGTGTCGAGGTACTCCACGATGACCCGGGAATCAAACAAGGCCTCGGCGCCCTCCATGATCAGGCACGGCACCTTGCCCAGCGGATTGGATTCGCTGATCCTCGAGTCGCCCGACCACACGTTGTCCGTGACGTAGTTGTAATCAAGCTTTTTTTCCGCCATCACGATGCGCACCTTGCGCACATAGGGGCTGGAAGAGGATCCGATAAGTTTCATGGGCTGTGTGTTCTTGCGGCGTAACCCATTCTAGCCATTGGGATTTGCACCCGCTCGCAGGTGAGCGGCGCTGGGTGCCCCACCTACAATCGCCGCATGACTTTTTCTTCGATCTCCGCCCTGTCGCCGCTGGACGGTCGTTATGCGGCGAAATTGGCCGGCTTGCGGCCGCTGATGAGCGAACTTGGTTACATGCGTCGGCGGGTACAGGTGGAGATCGCCTGGTTCGTCAACTTGAGCGACGCAGGATTTGCAGAATTCAAACCGCTCAGTGCCGGAGCACGCACTTACTTGCTCGGCTTGCTCCGCGACTTCGACGAGGCCGACGCAACGGCGATCAAGAAGATCGAGAAGACCACCAACCACGACGTCAAGGCGGTCGAGTACTGGATCAAGGCCCGGTTCGAATCCAGGCCGGAACTGCTCAAGGCCGGCGAGTTCGTGCACTTTGCCTGCACCAGCGAGGACATCAACAACACCAGCCACGCATTGCAGTTGCGTGCCGCGCGCGACGTCGCGGTACTGCCGGGGCTGGACCGGTTGCTGCTCAAACTGCGCGAGATGGCGCGCGCCTACGCCGAAGTGCCGATGCTCAGCCGCACCCATGGCCAGACCGCAAGCCCGACCACGGTGGGCAAGGAAATCGCCAATGTCGTGATGCGCCTGCAAACCGCCTGCGACCGGATCGCCGGGGTCAGGATTCTGGCCAAGATGAACGGCGCGGTGGGCAACTACAACGCCCACCTTTCGGCCTGGCCCGACTTCGATTGGGAGGCGTTCAGCAAACGGGTGGTGGAGACACCGGAGCCCAGCCCCGAATCCGGCTTGCGGCCATGGGGACTCGGTTTGCATTTCCAGCCGTTCAGCATCCAGATCGAGCCCCATGACTACATGGCGGAGTTGTTTGACGCGGTGGCGCGGGCCAACACGATCCTGATCGACTGGTCGCGCGACGTCTGGGGTTATGTCAGCCTGGGTTACTTCAAGCAGAAACTGCGCGATGGCGAAGTCGGCTCCAGCACCATGCCGCACAAGGTCAATCCGATCGATTTCGAAAATGCCGAGGGAAACCTGGGCCTGTCGAATGCGCTGCTGCGCCACCTGAGCGAAAAGCTGCCGATCAGTCGCTGGCAACGCGACCTGAGCGACTCCACGGTGTTGCGCAACATGGGTGTGGCGCTGGGGTATGCGGTGCTGGCGTATGAATCCATGGCGGCCGGACTGGGCAAGCTGGAGCTCAACGCGCCGGCCATTGCCGCCGACCTCGACGCCTCGTGGGAAGTGCTGGCCGAGCCGATACAGACCGTCATGCGCCGTTTCGGCCTGGCGCAACCTTACGAACAACTCAAGCAATTCACGCGCGGCGCACCGATGACACAGGAACTGATGCAGGGCTTCATCAGCAAGCTCGACATCCCGATGGCAGACAAGCAGCGCCTGCTGGCCATGACACCGGCCAGTTATATCGGCAAGGCCGCCGAACTGGCGCGGCGCGTCTGAGCACTTGGCGATCAAATCGACGATCTTCAAAGCCGCGCTGCAAATTGCGGACATCGACCACGGCTACTACGCGGACCAGACACTGACGCTGGCGCGCCATCCGAGCGAGACCGACGAACGCATGATGGTCAGGCTGGCGGCGCTGGCGCTGCAGGCGCACAAACTGCACAGCGTGTGCGGCGGTGACGGAACACTGGCGTTCGGGGCCGGCTTGTCCGACCCCGACGAACCCGACGTCTGGCTGCGCGACTTCACTGGCCGCACGCGCCTGTGGATCGAGGTCGGTCAGCCGGAAGAAAAGCCGCTGGTCAAGGCCTGCGGCAAGGCCGACGAAGTGGTCCTGTACTGCTTCCACCACGCCGCCGAAGTGTGGTGGCGCGGCATCGAGAACAAGCTCAGCCGGCCACAGAACCTCAGCGTATGGCGGGTGCCGACACCGGCCGCACAGGCGCTGATCCCGCTGGCACAGCGCAGCATGCAATTGCAGGCCACGATCCAGGAAGGCGTGCTGATGCTTGGTGACGGCGCCCGCAACGTCGACATCGAACCACTGCGCTGGAAATGATCACCCGGCGCGGCGGCCTTCGGCGGCGCGCTCGGCGTACCGGTTGAAGCGCCAGGCATCACTTTGCAGCGTGATGCGCCGCCAGGTCTGGCGCTTTTGCGCCGGGCGCATCTCGGTCCAGT
>JANMYG010000629.1:0-2032 GCA_031381865.1 Betaproteobacteria bacterium
CAGGCCGCGCGGGTCGCGCTCGGTCTGTTCACTGAGGCGGCGCAACGAGGTCGACAGGGCCGCCAGTTCGCCCAGCAGGCGGCGCAGTTCGGGCAGGGTGTCGGTGCCGAAGCGCTGCAGGTCGGCGCCCACCGCGTCGACGGTCTTGGCGGCGCTTTCGCTGGTGCGGGCGACCTCGCTGCCCATCTTTTCCACCGCGTCGGCGCCGCGCCCGATGCGCTCGATCACGGGCGCGATCTGGGCGGTCGCGCCGGCCGAATTCTGGAACGTCCTGGCGGCACTGGTGATGCCGGTGTCGATCGCGTCCTTGCGTGCCGCCACCGTGCGCGCCACCGTGGCGAAGTCGGCCAGCGCGCTCTTGAACGCGGCCCGGTTCTCGGCACTCAGGATCGAGTTGATGCTGCTCGAGGTGTCGTCGAGTTTCGACAACACCGTGGTCAGCACGTTTTCCAGCCGAGCGCTGAGCGAGGGCTTGGTCTGGATCACCGGATAACGATTCGGTGGCACCACGCGCAGCAGCGCCGCATCCTTGGCGCCGCCGCTGAGTTCGACGTAGGCGATGCCGGTCAGTCCCTGGGTCTTGAGTACCGCCACGGTGTCCACCTTGATCGGCGTGCCACGTTCGATGGCGAACAGCAGGTGCACCAGCGCCGGATTGGTAGGATCGAGGTGGATCTGCCGCACCTTGCCCACGTCCACGCCGTTGTATTTGACCGGCGCGTTCAGGTTCAGGCCGGCGACCGACTCGTCCTCGGTCGCCTGGTACAGGTCGTACCTGGTCTGGAACGCGCCGCCAGCGGCGAGCCACAACAGCCCGGCAATCAGCAGTGCGCCAAGCAGCAGCACGAAGGCGCCGACCAGCGCATAGTTCACTTTGGTTTCGATACGGCCTCCGCCATGTGGGTCTCGTGTGCCGGCCGGGCCGGCCGTTCCTGCGCCGGCTGGGCCGCCCGCCCGCGCGCGCCGTCGAAGAACTGCCGGATCGCCGGGTTGTCGTTGTCTGCGAGTTCGGCCATCGACCCGATCGCCTGCACCTTGCCGTCGGCCAGCACGGCGACGCGGTCGGCCACCTGCCACAACAGGTCGAGGTCGTGCGTGATCATCACGATCGTCAGCCCGAACAGGTCGCGCAGCTCGCGCACCAGGTCGTCCACACCACCGGCGCTGTAGGGGTCGAGGCCAGCCGTGGGTTCGTCCAGGAACAGCAGTTCCGGGTCGAGCGCCAGCGCGCGCGCCAGCGACGCGCGTTTCATCATGCCGCCACTGAGTTCGGACGGATACTGCGCGCCGACCTCGGGCTTGAGACCGGCCATCGCCAGTTTCCAGCCCGCGATCTGGTCGACCAGCGCGTCGCCGAGGTCGGTGTGTTCGCGCAGCGGCAGGCCGATGTTCTCGAGCACGGTGAGCGCACCGAACAGGCCGCCGTGCTGGAACATCACGCCCCAGCGCTGGCGCAACGCGAGCGCGTCGGTGTCGGCAAGGTCCTGCAGGTCAACGCCCAGCACCCGGATCGAACCGGCGCTGGGACGCTGCAGCAGGATCATCTCGCGCAGCAGTGTCGACTTGCCCGAGCCGCTGCCGCCGATCACCGCGAAGACCTCGCGGCGACGTACCTCGAGGTTGATATCGGAATGCACCACATGCGCGCCGAAACGCGTCGCCACCTTGCGCATGTCGATCACCACGTCGCCATCCGCAGGCGGGCCCTGCCTGCCATTGCCCTCGCCGGCGACGGACGCAGCGGATAAGGGACTGTTCATGCGAATGGCTCCATCAGGCAGCGCACGAACCCCGGCGCATGCCACGCGCAGGCTTGATATGTTGACTGCTTTCGGCCCGTTGCGGACATCCTTTGGCACGCGACTTTCATGTGCCGTTGCGCCTCGCGGCGGGCGGTAACTGCAGTGGGCGCTGCCTGTGGCATTACGAGCCTGCGCACTGGCGCCGCATGGCGTTCGAGCTTGGTCGCGGCAAAGTCGCGTGCGCCCAGGCCGCAGCGCTTCACTGGTGCGGTCGGTGCTGCGCCCGACTG
>JANMYG010000641.1:0-5857 GCA_031381865.1 Betaproteobacteria bacterium
TCGAGGTCTACGGCGCGGGCGCCACGGCGCTGGTCGAGTCACCGCTCAAGGCGCTGGCGGCGCGGGTCGAGCTGAGTGGTGAGACCGTGTTCTTCTATACCCAGGACGCGCGCCAGCTGCTCGAAGCGCTGTCGGCCTGGCCGCAGCTGCGCACCCTGCACCGGCCCGCCAACCTGGAGGACCTGTTCCTCAAGCTCACCGGCCGGCAGATTCGGGAGGATGGCTGATGGCCGGCACCAAGGCGCGCGGCGACGCGGCGGCAACGATCTGGAGTGTGCCGCGGCTCACGCTGCGTTTCTGGCCGGTGTTCCTGCGCAACCTGCTGGTGTGGCGCAAGCTGGCCATCCCGAGCCTGGTGGGCAACATCGCCGAGCCGCTGATGTGGCTGGTGGCGTTTGGTTATGGCCTCGGTGCGCTGGTTGGCCAGGTCACGGTGACCACCGCCGCCGGCAGCACCCAGGTGAGTTACATCCTGTTCCTGGCCAGCGGCAGCATCTGCATGAGCGCCATGAACGCGGCGTCGTTCGAAGCCCTGTATTCGGCGTTCTCGCGCATGCATGTGCAAAAGACCTGGGACGGCATCATGAACGCGCCGGTGCAGCTCGACGACATTGTGCTGGCCGAGATGTTGTGGGCCGCGTTCAAGGCGCTGTTCACCGTCACCGCGATCCTGGGCGTGATGCTGGGCCTTGGCATCAGCCACAGCCCCAAGCTGCTGCTGGCCTGGCCGGTGCTGCTGGGTGTGGGCATCACGTTTTCCTGCCTCGCGCTGGTCTTCAACGCGCTAGCCAAGGGTTACGATTTCTTCACCTACTACTTCACGCTGTTCCTCACGCCCATGATGTTCCTCAGCGGCATCTTCTTTCCGCTCGAGCAGTTGCCCGCGCTGGTGCGGGTGATCGCGACCTGGCTGCCGCTGAGCAACGCGGTGGAACTGGTACGCCCGCTGTTCATGGACCAGTGGCCCAGCCACCCGTGGCGGCACGCGCTGGTGCTGCTGGTGTACGCGGTGGCCGGTTTCTGGCTGGCGCTGGCGCTGACGCGCAGGCGATTTCGGGGCTGAGCGGTTCGGGGTGGCGTGCGCTGTGCCAAGGTCCAGCGATCAGCCACCACCGCGACAACGCCCGGGCCAGCGCGCCGGGCGTGGGAGATGGGACCACCTGTCGCCGCGCCAAGTCCCTGGCCAGCGCGCCGGGCGCGGGTGATGTGGCCACCTGTCGCGCGCCAGGCCCTTGGCCAGCGCGCCGGGCGTCCGTGCCGCCTCGCTTGCGGTCTCGCGCAGATGCTTTCGTAGCGTTCGAGGCGGCTGGCGTGACCACCATGGCTGGCGGGCGTGGCTTTGTGGCATGCGCGAATACCTCCAGCGAACCGGCACGGCCACCCGACACGCCCAATGCGCGCAGTGGCGTGCCACGGCGGAATACCTGGAATCCGGAACCTGGAGCCTGGAGCCGGAGCCGGGCATCACAGACCACTGGTTCGTATTGCCGACGGGTTTTTATCGGCCTGCAAGCAGCAACCTGCACCGAGGACGTGAGTTGGTTGCGAGGGGGCGCAGGGTCGATTCGCGGTTGCCACAGAGATTGCGCGCAAACCACCGTATTGACGCAGCGATCGTGGCATGCCAGAAGCACGCGCCCGCGAGCTGACCCGGAGAACAGTCGCGGCCATCTCACGGCCACGCCAACCGAGGTGGCGCGCTGACTTCAGGCCATTGCGCAGTCATGCCAGTAAAGCCGGTGAAATGACTTCACGCGCGCCGCACAGCCATGCCCGCAGATTGGCTTCAGGTCATCGCGTAGCCAAGACCACCACGACGGCGCAATCTCGCACCCATGCCAAGCAGCCAGGGACGCCGGCCTCAGGCAGCAGTCCTGGCCGCCGCCTTGACCATGTCGGCCGCCTTCTCGGCGATCATGATCACGGGGGCATTGGTGTTGCCGCCGACCACGCGCGGCATGATGGATGCGTCGACCACGCGCAGGCCCTGCAGGCCGTGCACGCGCAGCTGTGCGTCGACCACGTCCATCGGGCCGTTGCCCATGCGGCAGGTGCCGACCGGGTGGTAGACGGTGTCGGCGTGGTCGCGGATGAACTGCTCGATCTGCAGGTCGGTCTGTGCGCCCGCCGAGGCCGCCGACTCCTTGCCGCCCAGGCCCGCCAGCGCGGGTTGCGACAGGATCGTGCGCATGATCCTGAAGCCGCGGATCATGCGGTCCGTGTCGTCGCGGTCGCCCAGGAAGTTCGGGTCGATCAGCGGCGCGGCGAGCGGGTCCTTGCCGGCCAGTTGCACGCTGCCGCGGCTTAGCGGACGCAACACGCAGACGTGGCACGAGTAACCATGGCCGAACACCGTCTTGCGGCCATGGTTGACGAGCTTGGCGATCACGAAATGCAACTGCAGGTCAGGCAGCGCTTCATCGGGCGCGCTCTTGATGAAGCCACCGGCCTCGGCATAGTTGGTCGTCAACATGCCGGTACGGTGTTTGCGCCATTCGAAGATGCCCTGCACCACGCGCGCCAGGCCGGTCAGCGAAATGCCGAACAGGTCGGTCAAGCGCGGTGCGTTGGTGACCGTCACCACGTCCGGGTGATCGTGCAGGTTCTGGCCAACGCCGGCCAGCTCGTGTTGCGTCGCGATGCCGTTTTCAAGCAGGTGGCCGTGCGGACCGACGCCCGACAACATCAGGATCTGCGGCGACTGCAGCGCGCCCGCACACAGCAGCACCTCGCGGTTGGCCTTGAGTTGCTTGAGCATGCCTTCGTGCTGGAATTCGACCCCGACCGCGCGTTTTTTCTCGAGCAGGATGCGGGTGGTGTGCGCGCCGGTGAAGACCTTGAGGTTGGTCCGCGCCAGGTTGGGCGTCAGGTAGGCCTTGGCGGCGCTGAAACGTTCGCCGTTCTTGTGCGTCACCTGGTACATGCCCACGCCTTCCTGGTCGGGCCCGTTGAAATCGTGGTTCTCGCGGTAACCGGCCTGGACCGCGGCCTGCACGAACAGCGGCCCGAACCGGGTCGGGCTGGTGAGGTCCTTCACATTGAGCGGGCCGCCCGTGCCATGCAGCGCATCGGCGCCGCGTTCGTTGTTCTCGGCCCGCTTGAAGTAGGGCAACACGTCGTCGAAGCCCCAACCCGGGTTCCCCTGCGCCGCCCAATGGTCGTAGTCGGCACGGTGGCCACGCGCGTAGATCATGGCGTTGACGGAACTCGAGCCACCGAGCACCTTGCCGCGCGGCTGGTAACCAATGCGGCCGTTCAGGCCCGGTTGCGGTATGGTCTCGAACTTCCAGTTGGCCTCGCCCGATTTCCCGAGCAGCGCCAGCCCGGCCGGGCAATGGATCAGCACGCTGCGGTCGACCGGCCCGGCCTCCAGCAGCGCCACGGTCACAGAAGGGTCTTCACTGAGCCGGGCGGCGAGAACGCAGCCCGCGGAGCCGGCGCCGATGATGATGTAGTCGAACATGTTCTGGAATTCCCTGTGGTTCTGCTTCGGCTGCTGGTGCTTTTGGCATACTGCCTGCGTGGCCTGGCCCGGCAGTGCATCGGTTGGCCCGGCGCGCGCGACGCGAGCGCTGAAGATAGACCACAAAACCGCGAATTTTCTAAGGAGCGCACTTTAATGGTCACCCCCGTAAACCCTGATCCCCACCCCGAGGGCAGCATCGATTGTGCCGCGCAAGGCCAGATTCTTTTGATCGCGATCAACCGGCCTGCAAAGCGCAACGGGTTCACGCCCAAGATGTTCCGTGAACTCGGCGAAGCCTATACCCGGCTCGATGACGACCCGGGCCTGCGGGTGGGGGTGCTGCACGCGATTGGCGCGCACTTCACGGCCGGCCTGGACCTGCCGTCGATCGCGCCGCTGATGCGCCGTGGCGAGAAGTCCGTGCCCCTGGGGCTGGTGGACCCGCTGGACCTGGGCATGCCGGGTTACCGGCGCCGCACCAAGGCGATGGTGGTCGCGGTCAAGGGCATCACCTTCACGCTGGGCATCGAGCTGATGCTGGCGGCCGACATCGTGGTGGCGGCGGACGATTGCCGCTTTTCCCAGCTCGAGGTCAAGCGCGGCATCATGGCCACCGGCGGCGCCACGCTGCGCATGGCCGAGCGCGCCGGCCTGGGCAACGCCATGTTGCACCTGCTGACCGGCGACGAATTCGGCAGCAGCGAGGCGCTGCGCCTGAACTTCGTGCAAAAGGTCGTGTCCGCCGGCGCGGAGCTGGCCCAGGCGCTGGAAATCGCGCGCGCCATCGCGGCGCAGGCGCCGCTGGCTGTCGTCGCCACCCGGCAGAATGCGCTCAAGGCCATCGAGCACGGGCCACAGGTGGCCATGCACGATTTCATCGACGTGCAGCAGCGCCTGTC
Organism: Betaproteobacteria bacterium; assembly: GCA_031381865.1. Classification (GTDB taxonomy): domain Bacteria; phylum Pseudomonadota; class Gammaproteobacteria; order Burkholderiales; family Burkholderiaceae_C; genus CAISIP01. The sequence continues at coordinate 4,366 of JANMYG010000641.1, forward strand.
CAACAGCGAGGACGCCGCCGAGGGCGTGCGGTCCTTCGTCGAGAAGCGGCCGGCGCGGTTTGCAGGCCGCTGAGCGCGCAGGAGCGGTCGCCTTGCTCCGGACGGCCCGGTGCACCGGTGTGCGGCCTGCCGCGGCTCGGCCCGGCCGGTCGCCTGCCGCCGGTCGCCTGCCGCCTGTCGCCTGTCGCCTGTCGCCTGTCGCCTGTCGCCTGTCGCCTGTCGCCTGTCGCTCGTCGCTCGTCGCTCGTCGCTCGTCGCTCGTCGCTCGCCATGGACTCGTGGCCAATTCAATTGCACACAACTTAATTGTGTAGTACAATCGAGCCATGCCAGCCACCCGACCCGTACTTGCCATCGATGCCGCGCTGCTGCTCGACAACCAGCTGTGTTTTGCGCTGTATTCCGCCTCGCTGGCGATGACCAAGCTCTACAAGCCGTTGCTGGCCGCGCTGGGCCTGACCTATCCGCAATACCTCGTCATGCTGGTGTTGTGGGAGCAGGGCACCGTCACGGTGTCCGAACTCGGCGCGCGCCTGAGCCTGGACTCCGGCACCCTGACGCCCCTGCTCAAGCGCATGGAATCGGCAGAATTGCTGCAGCGCGCCCGCAGCAGCGCGGATGAACGCCGGGTGCAGGTCACCCTGAGCGCGGCAGGCCGCAAACTGAAGGCGCGCGCCGCCCGGGTTCCCGGCTGCGTGGTGCGCGCCGCCGGTTGCCCGGTGCCCGAACTGGTGTCGCTGACGCGCCAGGTCCGGGCCCTGCGCGACCAGCTGGCGGCTGTGCCGCCGCAGCGCAACACGGTCACGGCATAGATCCACATTTTTCTCAACCCGCTTCGCGATGCGAGGCATTTTTTCAAGGAAACACCATGGTCACCAAGGTCGAAAAAGTCGTCTACCAGGCGCATGCAAAATCCACCGGCGGGCGCGACGGCAGCACCCGCACGTCTGACGGCCTGCTCGACGTCAAGCTCACGGTTCCCAGGGAGATGGGTGGCGCCGGCGGCGGTGTCAATCCGGAGCAGTTGTTTGCCGCCGGTTACAGCGCGTGTTTCATCGGCGCCATGAAGTTCGTGGCCGGCATGCAGAAGGTCGCCTTGCCGGCAGATACCTCGATCGAAGCCACGGTCGGAATCGGCCAGATCCCCGCCGGTTTCGGTATCGAGGTGCAGATGGTCGTCACGGTACCCGGCGTCGAGCGCGCCGTGGCACAGGCCATCGTCGACAAGGCGCACCAGGTCTGCCCGTATTCCAACGCGACGCGCGGCAATATCGAAGTCACGATCACACTCGCCTGAACGCCTCGGCTGGCAACTGGCCAGCCTGGCCGCTGTTGGGCGCTGTCGTACCGGACGTGACCGGGCCTTGCCATTCGTGACCGGTCCGGGCGTTGTCATCCCGAACCCGCTGGCTGTCATCCCGGACTCGCTCCGGGATCCAGTGCGCCCGCGAAGGCGCGTAAACAGCACGGTGCAAGTCCGTGTCGGGGTAAG
>JANMYG010000649.1:0-1657 GCA_031381865.1 Betaproteobacteria bacterium
CCAGGTTGACCACCTGCAGCTGGCCGGTGGTCCCGCGCGCCAGCCCCAGCACGTGGCGTTCGTCGGGCGACAGGAACAGCTGGTCCAGCGGCGCCTCGAGCAGGATGCGACGCAGGCCAAGATAACCCGGCCTGGCGATGCCTTCGCCGTTGCGGTAATCGTGCACCAGGCCATCGAAGATCGGCTCGGCGTTCGGGTCGTAGGACAGCTCCCACAGTTGGTTGCCACCGGCAAAGCCGACCACGAAACTCTTGTGCCTGCGCGCGTCGCGCACCGACGGGGCACCGATGGAAACGTCGCCGTCGGTTTGGGGCGCGGGGTAGGCGCGCTGTGGCCGCAGCTCGGCGTCGAGCAGCGTCAGCGCGCGAGGTTCGGCGCTGGCCACCATGAGCCAGCGGCCATCGCCGGAAACCGCCAGGCCCGACACCCGTTCCGCGGCGCGGAACTCGCCCACCACGCGCCGGGCCAGCAGGTCGTAGCGGGTGATCCAGCCGTCGACCGAAGCCCAGTACGCGTGGCGTGCATCGGGTGAAAAAACCGGTTGACCGATCAACTTGCGCGGTGGTGCGAAGCGATGGACAACCAGCTGTAGCTGCGCGTCCACCAGTGACACCTCCAGCCCGCCGGCCTCGACCGAAAAAATCAGGTGCTGCGGGCCAGCTGCAGGGTTCGCGGGCAACGGTGCGGCGCTCGCGGGGTTGGCGCCCGGGAGGCTGTCGCTCGCCGGCCGGGTGCCCGCGGGCTCGGCGCCCGGGAAGCTGTTGCTCGCCGACGGGTTGGCGCTCTGGAGGTTTGAGCGCGCCGGTGCCATGATGCCCCCCGTTGTGCCGCCATCCGCAGCGGGTGTGGCGTCCCCTGACCGCGCTGCTGCCACCACAGCAGCCGCGAGCAATACGCACAACGGTCGCAGCAGACCTTTCAATCCGCGGTCCGCGCGCGTCAGGACTTCAGGATGAACTCGACGGCGGCCTTCAAATCGGCGTCATCGATCTTGTCCGGGCCATTGGGCGCCATCGGTATAGGACCATAGACTCCGGAGCCGCCCTTGCGCACTTTCTCGATCAACTTCGCAAGGACGTCCTGGCCCTTGTACTTGGCGGCGATCTCCTTGAAAGGCGGCCCGATGATCTTCTTTTCCTTCGAATGGCATGCCATGCAGCCGGCCTTGTTCATGGCTTCTTCCGGTGTTGCGCCGTGCACACCGGTTGCCAGCAACAAGCCGGCGAGCAATAGAGTGGGTTTCGTCATTTTGTTCTCCATGGTGGGGGGGGTGGAAAATTGAACTGCCCTGCGGTCACCGAGTGCCGGCAAGGCTGCGACTGCCGCGTCGACACATGTCATGGCACGCCCAATGGATGTGGTTGCCTGCCTGATGCATGTCGTTGCGGGCTTGAAGCATGTCGTTGCGTGCATGGCGCATGTCATTGCGGGCTTGACCCGCAATCCATGGATCCCGGGGCGAGCCCGGGATGATATTTCGCCGCAGGTTCCGGGGCGAGCCCGGGATGACAAATGCCCATGGATCCCCGCGCGAGCCCGGGCGGGCGAGATCCCGGCGGAGAATGGTGCCGGTGTCGGCGGCGACGTCGATGCTGCCGGCGGGCCCCAGTTTGCTGTCGCTCAGTTCGATGTGCCAGACGGGCGCTCCGCCGCCGGT
>JANMYG010000682.1:0-7586 GCA_031381865.1 Betaproteobacteria bacterium
GGCAGCGGCAGCTCTGGTTCAGCCGGCTCCTAGCTGTTTTGCCCGGCCTTGGCGTGTCCGGCGTGGTGCCGGCCTCCGGGGCCGCGACGCATCGCGTTGGCATCGAAGACCTTTTGCTGCTCGGCGCTGAGTGCGGAGTACAGGGCCTTGGTCGCGTCCTCGCGTTTGGCCATCTCGGCGTCCCGCTGCGCCTTCATGGCACGCATGCGGTCGATGCGTTCGGGTGTGGTCAAGGCGGCCATTTCCTCGTGCATCTTCTTGCGGTTCTCCGCTCCCATGCGTGTGGCCATGTCGGCCGGCGGCTGCATCGCGGCGACATAAGCCGCCCAGGCGCTTTCCTGGTTCGCCGAGAGCTTGAGTTGGGCTTTGAGTTCGGCCTGGCGCTTGGTGAACATTTCTTGCATCCTGGCCGGGTCCATGCGCTCGTGGCGCATCATGCCGCCGGCGTGCATTGGGTCTTGCTGGGGCGCGGTCTGGGCGACTGCGGTGAAGCCGAACGAGGCCAACAGGCCGGCGACCAACAGCGGTTTGAATAACGATTTCATGACAACTTCCTTTCGATGAGAAGAGACCTGAATGCGCAGAGGTGGCATCAGGTTGACCGCAAGTCTGGGCGACCTGTGTATCCGTGCCATGACAGCGCGATAACAGTTTGTAAAGACCACCCGCCTGCGGCGGCCATGCACTACCGGCGCGCCGCTTGGTCACCCAGAAGCTGCGCCAGCGCCGCACCGTGCAGCAACTCGACCTTGTTTTCGGTGGCGAAGCGGCGCGCATTGTCACCCACGTCGCCCAGGCTGACGTAGACGCATTGGCTGGCGTCCGTGGCCTGCCTGCTGCGGTGCAATGCGCGCAAGGGCTCGACACCATGGTTGGCAGCTTTCCAGCGTTTCGCGGCGACCAGCGTGGTGCGCCCATCCCGGGTCAACACCAGATCGGCCGCGTCACGCTCGCCGCTGACCTGAAAACCCTGTCGTGTGTAGGCGCGTTCCAGTGCGCCCGAGAAGTCGCGCCAGTTCATTGCGGCCAGCGACTCCAGCACGCCCGCCACCTGCTCGGGATTGGGCGCCCGGAACTGCTTCACTGCCGCGATCAGGCCCACCACCAGGAACGGGAAACCACCCATCGCGCCAAACACCACGTACTGCTCTGGCAGCATCGCGCGCGCCACCAATACGAACGCCACCACGATCGCGATGCTGACCCACCAGGGTGAGCGCAGCAAGATCGCGAACATCGACTTCTCGGCCATCTTCCATTTCACCCGGCTACCCCCTGTTGCGCCCGTTGACCGGGCGATCGCGCGGTTGTACCACGCAGGGACAGGCCAGGCCCGCGCGACAGTGCGGCTGGGGCCGCCGCGCCGCAGGCGCTGTTCGTGCGCCACCGGCTCTGCAAACCGGCCAGGCCTGCCGCCGGCGCCAGCCGGTCTCGCCCGCTACGCCGCGACGGCGTAGCCCTCTTCGGTGATCGCCTGTGCCAGCGCCGCGCGCGGTTGGTTCGACACCACCTCGACGCGGTTTTGTGGGCGGTCGATCTTGACCTCGGCCTGCGGGTCGATTTGCTTGAGCGCGCGGGTTACGGCTTTTTCGCAGTGGCCGCAGGTCATTCCGGTCACGGTGAAAGTCTGGTTCATGGGATGGTCCTTCGAAGCTGGTCTGTTGCCAGCATACCGCGAAGCGGGTCGAGGCGCCTCGCCTCGGCGCGGCCTTGGGGCCTTGCGCGCCGCCGGGTTGATCCGCGTCAAGCTTCGCGCCGCGGTGACGACCCTGCCCAGCCCCCGGATCGAAGCATGGTTTAGGCTCGGGTGATGGAAAACACCACAACCGCTGGCGCACCTGTGCTGGCCATCGACATCGGTATCGGCGGCATGACCTGCGCGTCCTGTGTATCGCGGGTCGAGCGCGCGCTGAAAAAGGTGCCCGGCGTGCAGGACGCGGCGGTGAACCTTGCCACCGAGTCCGCGCGCATTCGTGTTGCACCGTCCGGGCAGATCGAGGCCCGCCTGCGCCGCGCGGTGCGCGACGCCGGTTACGAGCCCCGCACCCAGGCGCAGGCGCAGGCGCTGGAACAAGAGCCGTCGCCCTGGGCCGGTTTCCTGCCGGTGGGCGCCGGCCTGCTGTTGTCGGCGCCCCTGGTCGTGCCGATGCTCGCGGACCTGTTTGGCCGCCACTGGATGCTGGCGCCGTGGCTGCAGTTTCTGCTGGCCACACCGGTGCAGTTCATTCTGGGCGCGCGCTTCTACAAGGCCGGCTGGCACGCCTTGAAGGCGTTGACGGGCAACATGGATTTGCTGGTGGCCATCGGTACCTCGGCCGGTTGGGGCCTGTCGATGTGGTTATGGCTCAGCGCCGAGCCCGCCAGCATGGTGCACCTTTATTTCGAAGGCTCGGCGGTGGTCGTCACGATGGTCCTGCTGGGCAAGTGGCTGGAGGTGCGGGCCAAGCACCAGACCACGGCGGCCATCCGGGCCCTGCATGGCCTGCGTCCGGACCTGGCGCACCTGCTCGGGCCGGACGGCGAGGTCGACGTGCCGGTGGCGGAGGTGCTGGTCGGCGACCGCCTGGTGGTCCGTCCGGGCGAACGGCTGCCAGTCGACGGCCGCCTGCTCGAAGGCCACAGCCAGATCGACGAATCGATGCTGACCGGCGAGCCGTTGCCGGTGGACAAGGACATCGACGCGGCGCTCACCGGCGGCTCGATCAACGGTGACGGCCGCATCGTGATGAAGGTCGGCGCCGTGGGCAGCGAGACGGTGTTGTCGCGCATCATCCGGCTGGTCGAGGATGCGCAGGCCGCCAAGGCGCCGATACAGCGGCTGGTCGACCAGGTATCGGCGGTGTTTGTTCCGGTGGTGCTGCTGATCGCGCTGGCGACGGTGTTGGGCTGGTGGCTGAGCGGGCAATCGTTCGAGCTGGCGCTGATCCGCGCCGTGGCGGTGCTGGTGATCGCCTGCCCCTGCGCATTGGGGCTGGCCACCCCGGCCGCGATCATGGCAGGCACCGGGGTGGCGGCCAGACACGGCATCCTGATCAAGGACGCGCAGGCGCTGGAACTCGCGCACAAGGTGGACGTGGTGGCGTTCGACAAGACCGGCACCCTGACGGTCGGCCAGCCGCGCTTGACGGCGCTGGTGTTGGCCGCAGGTGTGGTGGAGGCGGAGCTGCTGATGGCCGCGGCCAGCCTGCAGAGCGGCAGTGAGCACCCGCTGGCGCGCGCGGTGGTCGCCGCCGCCCGGGAGCGCGGCATCGGCTTTGCTGCGCCGGACGGTGTGCGATCGGTGCCAGGGCGCGGCAGCGAGGGCGAAGTCGGGGCGCGCAGTTACCTGGTCGGCAGTCTGCGTTGGATGCAGGAATTGCAGGTCGACCTGGGGCCACTTGCCGCGCGCGCGCTGGTCTTGCAGCAGCAGGGCGCCACCGTGTCGGCGATGGCGGAACGCAGCACCGACGGTCTGAGCCTGCGCGCACTGATGGCCTTTGGCGACGAGCCCAAGCCGCGCGCCAGGGAGGCCCTGGCCGCGCTGCGCGCACGCGGCATCCGGACGGTCATGATCTCGGGCGACAACCGCGGCGCCGCCGAGGTCATGGCGCGCCGGCTGGGGCTCGATCCTGAAGCCGGCGAGGTGATGGCCGAAGTCCTGCCCGGTGACAAGGCGGCGCGGGTAATGGCGCTGAAGGCACCGGCCGGTGATGCGGCGTCGCACACCGGTTGGCATCGATCGCGCGCCGCCCATGTCGTGGCCATGGTGGGCGACGGCGTCAACGATGCACCGGCGCTGGCGGCGGCGGATGTGGGCATGGCCATGGGTGATGGCACCGATGTCGCGATGCATGCGGCCGGCATCACCCTGATGCGCGGCGACCCGATGCTGGTGGCCGCGGCGCTCGATATCTCGGGACGCACCGTTGCCAAGATCCGGCAGAACCTGTTCTGGGCCTTCGCCTACAACGTGGCCGGTATTCCGCTGGCTGCGCTGGGTTTCCTGAACCCGGTGGTGGCCGGCGCGGCCATGGCGATGAGCTCCGTCAGCGTGATGGGCAACGCGCTGCTGCTCAAGCGCTGGCGACCCGGGTCTGCTGGCGCCGCGACCGCGCCTTCCGTGCCCGCGCCGCCGGCCAGCCAGACTGGCAGGTCTTTGACCTGAATCAAGCTCGACTTCCGTGCCCGGTGGGATGCTCGGGGCACTTGAAGGAGAACCGCCATGACCCATGAAAGCATGCGAATCATTCGCGACGAACATGCCGCGCTGGCAGCCATGTTGCGTTCCTTGTCGATGATGGTGCAGCGCGGGCCGGGCAATGAACCCGAGCAGTTCTTCGACGTGCTGCGTGCGATGCTGTTCTACATCGACGAATTTCCGGAGAAGCTGCACCACCCCAAGGAGTCCGACCTGCTGTTTCCCAAGGTGGTGCGCGCCGCGCCGCATGTGATGGCCACGGTCGAGCGGCTGGAGCAGGACCACATGCGCGGCGAAGGCGCCGTGCGCGAGTTGCAGCACCACCTGCTGGCCTGGGAGTTGCTGGGTGAGTCGCGGCGCGAGTTGTTCGATGCCGCAGCCAAGAGTTATGTCGGTTTCTACCTGGAGCACATGCGCCAGGAAGAAACGGTCATCCTGCCCGAGGCTGAAAAATGCCTCGACGCGGCGGATTGGGCGGAGCTCGACGCGGCCTTCGCCACCAACTGCGATCCACTCACGGGCAAGTACCCGCGCGACCCGCTCTACGACCGGCTGTTCACGCGCATCGTGATGAAGGCGCCGGAACCGATCGGGCTGGGCTCCAGTCGCTGACTTGGCGCTGGGTGCTGGGTGCTGGGCCTTGGTCCGGTCCTGTAGCGACAGCCTGCCGGCGTGTGGTGCGAGCGAAGTAATCGGCGCGCTGCCGCAAATCGGCCGAAAGTCGCTTAAAGATTTCCATTTCAAATCAATCACTTATTGGGAGCGACTTGAGAGCGGCTTCAAGTCCGCGCCGCGCCCATCGACACCGCGCAATGTCCCCTGGCACCACGCCGGGGCCGGGTGCCAGGGCGCCAACATCGCGCCCGCGCGCAGGTTCAGGTGGCTGCGAGTGCCGGGTAGTCGGTGTAGCCCTTTTCATTCCCGCCGTAGAAGGTGCTGCGGTCGGGTGCGTTGAGCGGCGCGCCCTTGCGCAAGCGCCGTGGCAGGTCGGGGTTGGCAATGAAAAGCCGGCCGAAGGCCACCAGGTCCGCGCCATCGTGCAGCGACTGGTCCGCCGAAGCACCGTCCAGGCCGTTGTTGACCATCCACGCTGCGCTGCCGCCGGCATCGCGGTAGGCAACGCGCAGCGCGGCATAGTCGAACGGCGTGTCGCCCTGGCGGTGGTCGCGTGCCCCGCCGGTGGCGCCCTCGATCACATGCAGGTAGGCCAGGCCCAGCGGCGCGAGCTGGCGCACCACGTACTCGAACAGCGGCTGCGGGGCGGGGTCGGATGCATCGTTCGACGGTGTCACGGGCGACAGCCGCAGGCCGACGCGGTCTGCGCCGATCTCCTGTGTGATCGCCTGCATGACTTCCATCAGCAGCCGGGCGCGGTTCTCGATCGCCCCGCCATAGGTGTCGTTGCGGTGGTTCGAGCCCGAACGCAGGAACTGGTCGAGCAGGTAGCCGTTGGCGCCATGCACTTCGACCCCGTCGAACCCGGCCTGCATGGCGCAGCGCGCCGCATGGCGGTAGTCGGCCACGATGCCGGGCAGTTCGTCTGGCCGCAATGCGCGCGGCGGGGAGGTGTCGACGAAGGTCGGCGCGCCGTCGCGGATCAGCAGCGTCTTGGTCTTGGCGACGATGGCGGACGGCGCCACGGGCGGCTGGCCACCAGGTTGCAGGTCGACGTGCGAAACCCGCCCGACATGCCACAACTGGACCACGATCTTTCCACCGGCGGCATGGACCGAATCGGTGACGGCCTTCCATGCCCTGACCTGTTCAACGCTCCAGATGCCTGGCACATCCACGTAGCCCTGGCCCTGGTGGCTGATGGCGGTGGCTTCGGTGACGATCAGCCCGGCGCTGGCGCGCTGGGTGTAATAGGTCACCATCAGCGGCGTGGGAACCGCTCCGGGAGCCCGGTTGCGCGTGAGTGGCGCCATGACGATGCGGTTGGAGAGCTGCAGGCTGCCGGCCTGGACGGGGTCGAAAAGATGGGTCATCGTGGGGATGTCGGGACTGAAGGGGCAAAAGACAAGCGCGTGGCCCGTCACCCTGGTGACAGGCCATGCGCGCGGCGACAGTCAAGAGAATCCGTGACCAGCGCGCCAGCCACCACAAGGGGGCTTCGTCGCCGGGCGCGGAACCGGGTGCGGGAACTGAAACTACTTGATCAGGCCTTCGGTCTTCATCGCTTCGATGACCGCCGGACGCGCGCCAACGCGGGCGCGGTACGCGACCAGGTTGGGATAACCCGCCAGGTCGATGCCGACGTACTGCGCCCAGTTGCTGACCGTGAACAGATAACCATCGGCCACCGTGTAGGTGTCGCCCATCAGGTACTGCTTGCCGGCCAGTTCGCCGTCGACCCACTTCAGCCGCCCGGTCAGGCGCTGCTTGGTGGAGGCTTTGACAGCATCGGGCGTGTCAGGGTTGAACAGCGGACCGAATTTCGCGTGCAGTTCCATGCCTACGAAGGTCAGCCAGGACTGCAACTGGTAACGCGCCAGCGTGCCATTGGCGGGCGCCAGGTTCTTCGCTGGCGCCTGGTCGGCGATGTACTGCACGATCGCCGGGCCTTCGCGCAGTTTGGTGCCGTCGTCGAGCACCAGCAGCGGCACGTAGCCGAGCGGGTTGATGGTGTAGTAGTCGGTGCCGTCGGCGAGCTGGTGGGTCTTGGTCGGGGCGGCGACGGCTTCGAACGCCAGGCCCGATTCCTTCAGGGCAATGTGGGGGGAGAGTGAACACGCGCCAGGGGAATAGTAGAGTTTCATGCTGTGTGATTTCGAAGGTGTAAAAAGGATGGCCGCACAGCGTGCGGTCGCGGCAATGGTAGCGTTTTGAACGCCTGTGTGCTGTCGCAGGACTGATTTCCGTTGCGCGCGTCGCATGGCCCGATACGGTGCCGGCCGGCTGCGCTAGACTGATCGCCGCAAAGGGGGTGCCAGATGCCAAACGCGCAGTCGCGGACCAGCCAGTCGGCGCGGGCCGCGCGACCGGGAACGCACCCGGCCGCCAACACCACCACGGTCCCGCCGGGTTTGTACGCGGGTCGTCGCGCTGGTGTTGAAACATCGTTCCCCACCACGAAGCTGGCGACGCCGCACCCGGGTCTCTGGCCGGCCATCAGCACCCCTGCGCGGGCGCCTGCATGAGCCGACTGGGCCGCCGGCTGGCATTGGCCCTGGTGCTGGTCATCGGGTTGCTGGCAGCGGGCGTGTGGGCGGTGCAGCACTGGGTCGGCAGCGATGATTTCAGGGCTCGCGTGGCGTCTTGGGCCGGTACCGCGCTCGGCGTCGAGCTGAAGTTGGGGCGCGTGGAAGTGGACTGGTGGCCGGTTCCGGCGCTGGCGCTGGTCGAGGTCGACGTGCAGACCCGGCCGCATCTGACCATCACACGGCTGGAGGCGCGCCCGGCCGTGGCC
>JANMYG010000721.1:0-8154 GCA_031381865.1 Betaproteobacteria bacterium
TGGTGTGGCGCAGCAGCAGAGCAAGCTCAGCGCCGTTGGCGGACGGCGACCTGGCGAATCCGGCCAACAGGGTCTGGACTGCCAGGCGCGAGGCGACATCGCCACCGCCATGCCCGCCGGCGCCGTCGGCCAGCACGCAACACACCTGGCGCTCGGAGCTCCAGTAACCGCAGGCATCTTCATTGCGTTTGCGGCCCCCGGGCTGCGACAGGATGGCGATGTTCAAGGTCAACATGTCGGGTCAGAGCGCGAGAGGCAATTCAATGCGCGCTTTGCGCCTAGATTGAACCTGTTTTGGGGTTTCACGCGGGTGCATTGGATTGCCTCTCACACTCTCAGGGCTTGGCATCCAGACCGTCGAGCTGGTCGATGTACTGCTGGTAGGCGCGCAGGAAAGCGGCGCCGAAAATGGTGTTGAAATCCTCCTCCGCCTCAGTGGCCAGCTGCTGGTAGAGCTCCTGGAACATCTCCCACAGGCGGGCCTTGCGGCTGGACGGGATCAGGCTCGACAGTCCGGAGCGAGCGACCAGCTTTCCTTCGACCACGGCCGGATCGAAACGCTGCAACACGCCGGCCAGTGCGGCCTTCATGCCGGCCATGACACCGAGCTGGTGCGCCTTCAGGTCGTCGTAGGCGTCGCGCATCGACTCCACCGGCGGCATGAAGCCAGCCATCCGGGGCCCGAGCAGGTACTGCAGCGCGACCTCGACGCTGGGAGAAAACTTCAGCGAGTTGTTGGCGTTGGCGATGATCGTCGTGACATCGGCCCGCACCTCCCGCTTCAACGCGGCGCGTGCGGCGAGCAGTTCCACCGTACCCTTGGTCGACTCCCGCAACAGCTGTCCCAGTTGCCGCATCAGCTCCGGACTCAGCGACGCCAGCCGCAAATCGGGCGTGCCGAGTCCGTCACGCAGCGCGTCCAGCAGTGCTTCGTCCTGCACCCGCGCGGCAACCGGGTGGGCGGGTGGCGCCTGGGGGGTCGGTGGGGGTGCAGGCGGCGCCGTCGCGGGCGAAGCCGCGGCCGGCGTTGGCGCGCTTGGCGCGGGCGCGGGCGCAGCGACAACCGGCGACGCGGGCACCGGCGGGCCGGCCACCTTGCCAACACGCGCATCCGCGTCCCACGAGAAAACGGCTCCCGGCAATGCAGCGCCGCGGTTGGCCTGTGGCGGCGGCGGCGCCGGCTGCCGGGCGTTGCGCCATGGCGAGTTCAGGTCCGACACATGGTCTGGTTCCGCCTTGACCCCGACCCGCGCCGGCTCGAGCAGGGCGCGCATCGGATCGGACGCGGCGCTGGTGTTGGGTTGCGCAACCACGGACGCCAGGGGCGAGGCGGCGAACGGGTCGCCCTTGGACGCGCCGCCACCGAGGCCGAACAAGGCATCGAGCGAGTCTTCGCGCGCGGGCTGCGGCACCAGCCCGTGGGGTTGAAGTTCAGGCACGGACGGTCGCCCCTGGGCCGCGTTCGGGGCGCCGGCGCGCTTGCCGAACGGGTCGCCGCGGGCTTCCTGTGCGAACGGGTCCCAGTCGTCGGGTATACCAAAGCCGGACGGTTTGCCGTCCGCGGGGGCGGCCCGGATCGGGCCGGTGCTTTCGGCCTGCGACGCTGCCGACGCCAATGGCTTGGACGCCGCGAGCGACGGCGGCGCAGCGGGCGCAGGACGCTGGTGCTGGCCGCTGTTGCCGAACGCCGCCTCGAACGGGTCCACCTTCCTGGCCGCCTGGCGCGTGGAAACCACGATGCAGTAACTTCCGATCTCGATCTGGTCGCCGTCGCCCAGCGTCACCTCGCTGCCGTGCGCCACCGCTTTGCCGTTGTGAATGACCTGGTTGGCGCCGCGCCCGATCAGCGCATAACTACCACTTCTGAACACCACCTGCGCGTGGACGCGCGAGATGCCGCGTTCCGGGTCGGGCAGCACCATCTGGTTGGTATCGGCGCGCCCGATGGTGCCGCCGAGTTCGTCGAAACCGACCGACAGATTGCCGGGAGCGGCGGCGCCCTTGTAGCTCGATACGGTCAGCGTGATCATCGATGGCCTCTGGCGGTTCTGGCGTTTGCGTGAAGATTTCTCAACGTAGCAGGTGGCAACGGGCGTTGACCACCGCGATGCGCACCGGCCAGGCCGACGCCGCCCCATCGGGCGTCGGGACGGTTGCGAGCACCGGTTGGCCTGCGCTTCCCATGCACTCTATCAGGCGCCCGTTGGCACAGCGCCTGAGCATGATTTCTTGCTCGGCCGGCAACACCATTTTGAGGGCCTTGGTGGCGTGCAGCAATTGCAGACGCGAACGCAGCCTGGTCACGACTTCGGCCGCCGGCTGCTGGTAGGCGATCGCCAGTTCTTCCAGCCGCAACCGGCTGGCGACAAGAAAGGGCTCGCAGTCGCCGCGCATCAGGTCGGCCGCCAGCGCCTGCAGGAACTGCGCGATCAGCGGCCGGTGGGCCTCGACATCGTCGACCACCGGCGCGTCCAGCCAGCGCCAGCGCGGGAACTTGATCGGCAGGACGACGGTGCGGGTGATGGCTTGCGGCGCGCTGTAGACCTCGCCATCCTCGGCCGCCCAATCCAGTTCTGCCACCGTGCGCGCCGACAGTTCGCTGCCGATCTGTCCGATGCGCGGCAACAACAAGCGCAGCCGCGCGCCCACCACACCGTCGGCAAGAACCGGCCGCGTGGCCGTGCGGTCAGACCCCGGCGCCGCAGGCCCGACCACCAGCCGGATTTCGTTGTCGCCGTCGAGCAGGTATTCATGCACCGGCATGCTCAGGCCGCCGCCCGGGCCGACGCGCCCGACCGGGATGTCGTTGAGCACGGCCTCGGCAGCACAGCCTTGCGTGTGCAGCCGCAGCATCAGCAGGCGGTCCATCAGCCCAGGCTCCAGTCAAGAAGTTTCAGCGCCGGCAACAGCGGCACGCGCTGCCGGGTCTGGCCCAGCACCGGGTCGTGCAGGCAGACCGGCACCGACACGGCCTGCGTGTCCAGGCGCGCGAACCATTGCCATCCACCGCCGCCGCCAGAGCGCGGGCGCAGGCCCATTTCGCCCACCATGGCCCCGGTGCAGGGACCGGCCTCGCTCCACAGCGCACCCTCGTCCACGGCCAGCGGATCGAATTCGATGCGGTAGTCGAACGACCAGCGCACGGTGGCCGCCACCAGCACCTCGAGCAGGCCGGGCACGGCGTGGGCACGGGTCGGCTGCTGCCGCAGCGTGGCCTGGCCATGCACGATCAGGCGCACCTTGGTGCGTGTGGCGCCGAGGGCCATCTCGCCAGCCAGCACGATGTCGATCGCATGGCGCAGATCGAGGTCGCCCACCACCCGCAGCAGCGGCCGTCCGGCCAGCCCTTCCGGACCCTCGCGCCAGCCCCATCCCAGCACCGTGCGCCCGCACAACATGTTTGCCGCCACCGTCATGGAGGCCTCGGTCGTCGTCTCCTGCCAGGCGGCAAACAACTCGTCGAAGCCGCGCAGCAGCTCCGGGTCGAGCGTCTCGTCGAAGCCTTTGGCCCAGCGCAGGGACGGCACCACCACCCCGTCGCGCTCGATCCGCACCCGCGTGGCGGGGGCCGCCTGCTCCGGCGCGGCAGCGGCGACGCGCGGCCACTGGCGGCTCGGGCCCGGTTCTCGCTGCCACACGAACAACCACTGGTCGGCCGGGTAGGCCCAGACATAGGTTTGCACCGACCCGATGGGCACACCCTCGTCGCGCAGCCCGCAGGTGGCGGCACGCAGCAGGCTGGTGCGCGGCAGCGTCTCATCGATCAGCGTGACACCCAGGCCGTTGGCTGCGGGCACGGGCGCAGGGCCATCGACCAGCCAGCTCACGGCCCGCGCCTGGTGCCCGCGCCACGACATCAGGCCGTGTTCACCGGCGGATTCGACCAGCGGGTGGTGGTCCTGGTCGCATACCGCATGGGTCAGCAACCGAACCTGCAACCGCGCCGCGTCCCCCATGCCCGGCGCATGCGTCAGCACGCAGACCAAGGCCGGCGCCGACGACCCCGGGCCGATGCGGATCGACGGGTTGGCCACTGTCACCGGCATGCGTTGCCACGCGCCGTCCTGCTGGCGATACTCGCGCCGCCAGTCGAGCTCGAGCAGCCGGATATCGACCGCTTCCAGGTCGCAGGCCAGGCGCGGGGCCTGCACCGCGTCGCTGTTCGACACCCGGCTGTTCTGGTCCAGCGCATCCAGCAGCAGGCCGTCGGTGCGCAGCAAGGAGTCGCTGACGTTGCCGCCGTCGCCTGCGCGGCGTTTGAGTTCGGTGCTGGCCCGCACCACCAACTGGTGCAGCTTGACCCATTCCCCCAGGCGCTCGTCCGCCAGCACCGCGAGCGCCCATTCGTTCTCGGGCTTGCGTTCGAAGTTGGGGCCCAGTGCGCAGCACACGTTGACGAAGCGCGCCGTCAACACGCCGCGCGCGATCTGGTGCGAGGCCGCGTTGGTGCAGGCAACATCGATGAAGCCGTCCAGCAGGTCGCCCAGCCGCACGCGCAGATCGGGCCAGTGCAGCGTGATGAAGGCGGCGATCTCGGCCTTCACCGCGTCCGTGTCGGTTGCAGCGGGCGTGGCCATCAAGCAGGGCGCCAGTAGTGGTGCGGGCCGTGCCGGTGTCGATACCGGTCAGGCAAGCGGGTCATCCTTCTTCACCGGCTCTTTCACGGCCAGCACCGGTTTGGGGCTGGCGCCAGCTCCGGCGCCGGGCGCACCGCCGGAATTGATCATCACCATCGAGCCGGTGATCATCACGCCCGACGGGCCCAGCACCACCGACGATCCACCGGCCTTGAGTGTGATCATGGCGCCGGCTTCGATCACGATGTTGGCCCCGCCCTTGATGTGGACGTTGGCCGCCGCGTCCACGCCCAGGTTCGCGCCGATCTTGATATCGGTGTTGGCGCCCGACTTCTGCGAGATCGTGGCCGCGGACTCGAGCATCACGTCCCCGGTGACTTTCAGGCTGTGTTTGCCGGTCACCTCGGTGGCGAAATCCTTGACCACCTTGACCTTGACCTCGCCGTCCACCTGCTCGGTCAGGTTCTTCTCGATGCGGCTGTCCTGGTTGCCGGTGACATGCAGCGTCGCGTCGTTCTTGACCAGATGGTGGAAGTCCTTCTCGGCCTGGAACCAGACGTATTCGGAGCCCTTCTTGTCCTCGAAGCGCAGCTCGTTGAAATTCGCCACCGCGCCATCCTTGCTGGAGCGGCTCTTGTTGGTGCTGACTGTCGCGTTGTCGGGCAGCTTGTAGGGCGGCGTCTGTTCGCCGTTGTAGACGCGGCCGGTGATCAGCGGCCGGTCCGGGTCGCCTTCGAGGAAATCGACCACCACTTCCTGCCCGATCCGGGGCAGCGAAATCGCGCCCCAGGCCTGTCCGGCCCAGGGGCTGGCAACACGCACCCAGCACGAGCTCTTGTCGTCCTTCTTGCCCAGGCGGTCCCAGTGGAACTGCACCTTGACCCGGCCGTGCACGTCGGTGAACAGCTCCTGCCCCGCGGGTCCGACCACCATCGCGGTGTGCAGGCCGGCCACCGCGGGCTTGGGTGTGTCGCGCCGGGGCCGGAAGGTCTCGCTGCCTTCGATGGCCGTGAAATGGCAGCGGCAGAAGGTCTCGCCGGCGCCGGATTCGTAACCGCTGTAGGCCATTTCGATCCGGGTCGAGGTTACGAGGTGCGGCTGGTTCTGGTCGTCACGCGGGTGGCTTGCGAGGTCGAAGCGGTAACCACAGGACAGCCCGCGGACCGCTCCGAACCCGGTGACGCGCGAATAACGCGCCTGCAGCTCCTCGATGCGCAGCTTCGAATACCGGTCGCCGTCGGACTTGGTCGGGTAATTGCCCGGGTAGTCGTAGACCTCGAGCTTGGCCGACGCCTCCTTCCGCGTGGCCTTGGCGGTCGTCTCGAGCGACGCCTTGGGCTGCTTGAAATCGAAGTCCCTCAGGACCACCTGGCCGGACTGGATTTCCTTGTCGCTGCGCCATTGGGTGATGGGTTCGAACTCGAGTTGGCCGTCGACGGAATCGCGGAACTCGAACTTCTCCTGGGACGGATACGGCTCGTGCGCGCTGGGCGCATTGACGATGACCATCGTGTGCTTGTCGGCCACGTGCTTGAAGTAGTAATAGAGTCCCTCCTGCTCCATCAGGCGGCTGACGAAATTGAAGTCGCTCTCGCGGTACTGCACGCAGTACTCGTATTTTGGCAACGCGCCCGTGAGCTTGAATTCGAAATCGGGGCTGAAGGGCTCGAACACCTGCTTCAGGATGTCCTGCGCCGACAGATCCTGGAACACGCGCGTGTCGGAGCGCCGTGTCAGCAGCCACAGCCACGGCCGCAGCACCAGCCGGTAACGGAACATCTTCTGGAACGCGCCTTCGGTGCCCATGGCACAGACCAGGCCGTGAAAGTGGCGCTCGGAGCCGCCCGGCAGTTCCAGCACCACGCTGGCCGGCTTGCCCAGCAGCGCTTCGGGCTTGACGGTGGAGCTGTCGGCCAGCGCCTCGATGGCGAACTCGAACAGCCGCCCCAGTTCCTCGGTCGCATGCATGGCCATGAACAGCAGACCGTTGTCCCCCGCGGTCTTCAGCGTCATCGGTGTCATCGGTGTTGCTTCTGCCATGGCCCGGTTCCTTCACGCAATGCCGCAGTATCTCACCGGGTCGCGCTGACCAGCCAGCCGGCCACCGGCTTGAGGCTTTCGGATCGCAACACGACTTCGCGCAGGTCGACCGCGCCGAATCCGGCACGCGCCAGCGCCGCCGCAACGTAGCCGCGTGCATGGCTGTAACGCCCGTGCGGCTGCAACTTGAAGTCGGCATCCAGGCTGTGCGCCTCCACCGTGAAGACCCAGTGGCCGCCCGCGCGCAAGCTGTGGTGCACGGCCGCAAATGTGGCGTCGAGCCGGCCGAAGTAACACAGGGTATCGGCCGAGACCACCAGGTCCTGGGCGACTTCGCAAGCCTCCAGATAGGCCACCAGCTCAGCCTTCACGAGCTCGTCGTAGAGCCCGCGCTGGCGTGCCCGGTCCAGCATGCCGGCCGACAGGTCCACACCGACCAGGCGGTGCGCAAACGGCCGCAGGTGCGGGCCGCAAAGGCCGGTGCCACAACCGACATCGAGTATCTGCCGCTGGCCCCGCTCGTCGCCGAGCAGGCGGGCGACGGCTTCGCCCACCAGCTCCGGAGCACGGTAGTTCAGGTCGGCGAGCCTGGCGTCGAAGCTGTTCGCAAAACCGTCGAACTCCTGCTCGACATACCGGTCGGACGCGCGTTCCGGAATGTCGGCGCCACCAAAAGCCGCAAGGTAGTGCAGGGCCTGCGCGTCATCGGGCGCCAGCTTGAGCCAGTCCAGGCAGGCGGCCCGCCCTTCTTCGAGCCGCCCCGCCCAACCGTAGGCGATGGCCAGCAGCCGCCTGGTATTGACGTCGGCCGGCCGCAGCGCCAGTGCGTCCGCGAAATGCGAGAACGCCTCCGGCATTCGCCCGAGCGAGGTACACAGCGACGCGAGGTTGGCATGTGCGTCACCGAAACCGGGGTTGCGCGCGATCGCACGATTCAGCATGGCTTCGGCTTCCTGCGGCCGGTGCAGGTTGCGCAGCAACACCCCGAGGTTGTTCAACACTTCGAGGTTGTCCGGGTCGAGCTCGGAGCAGCGGGCGTAGGCCGCTGCGGCCGCGTCATGCTGCCCCTCGTCGAGCAGCACATTGCCAAGGTTGTTGTGCCATGGCCCGACCAGCGGGTCGATGGCGATCGATTGGCGTATCAGGTCGGCAGCTTCGGCGCCCCTGCCGCGCTGGCGCAGCAGCACCCCGAGGTAATGCATGGCGTTGGCATTGCCGGGGTCGGCCTCCAGGATGCTGCGGTAACACTTTTCGGCGGCGTCGAGCCTGTTTTCGCGGTGCATTCGCATGGCGAACGCCAGCAGTTCGGGAATGGTCAACTCGACCTCGGACGGCAGTGTGTCGGCTTGCGGGTCTGCGATCGGATCGGGCTGGTCGATCGGATCGGGCTGGTCGAGCGGACCGGGCTGGTCGAGCGGGTCGAGCGGGTCGAGCGGGTCGGGCGGGTCGAGCGGGTCGAGCGGGTCGGGCGGGTCGAGCGGGTCGGGCTGGTCGAGCGGGTCGGGCGGGTCGAGCGGGTCGAGCGGGTCGGGCTGGT
>JANMYG010000738.1:0-4252 GCA_031381865.1 Betaproteobacteria bacterium
CACCTCTTCGACCAGCCGGCGCAGCACCGCGTGGCGCGCACCGTGGTGGCTGTCGTTGAGCAACAGGTTCTCGGCCAGGCGGCGCAGGCGCGAGCCGGTGCCGTAGTGGCGGCCGTCGCCCTCGCGCTGCAGCAGGCCGGCCGACTCGAGTTGCTGCAGCATGCGGTGCAGGGTCGGCTTGGGCAGGCCGGTCTCGTCGACCAGGCTCTGCAGCGAGTGGCGCTGGTCGCTTGCGCCGACCACCTCGAGCAATGCGAACAGGCGCAGCGCCGGTGTGTCGGCGCCGCTTTCGGCGCTGCTGGATCCCTGGCCCGGTACGATTTGCATGATGCCAAGACTATAGCCAAATTCCATTAAATAGTACACTGCGTACCGATTTTTAATATTTTGTTTGACGCTTGGCCGATCGGATGCTAAAGTGCGGCCGTTTCCGGGCAACGCCGCCAGGTTGCAAAACCGGCCCTGTTGCCTATTGGTCCCACTACCGTTCAGTTGCCTGCTGCGATTGCGGCCCCGGATCGGGTCCGGGGTTTCAGCACCCGCAATCAAGGGATGCCCAGGCGAAGCGCATCGCATGGCATGGCACCCTGAACCGTATGGCCTTTTCGTCCCGCCCGCCCCAGGAGATCCGCAGCACCATGAGCACCACCACCACCACCACCACCACCCCCACCAACACCAACACCCGCACCGCCCGCCACGTCGTCACCGGCGTGCAAAAAATGACACCGTCCGAGGCCTTCGTCGAGACCCTGGTGGCCAACAACGTGACCGACATCTTCGGCATCATGGGTTCGGCCTTCATGGACGCGATGGACATCTTCGCCCCGGCCGGCATCCGGCTGATACCGGTGGTGCACGAGCAGGGCGCCGGTCATATGGCCGACGGTTATGCGCGTGTGAGCGGCCGCCATGGCGTCGTGATCGGCCAGAACGGGCCCGGCATCAGCAACTGCGTGACCGCCATCGCGGCCGCCTACTGGGCCCACAGCCCGGTGGTGATGATCACACCCGAGACCGGCACCATGGGCATGGGCCTGGGCGGCTTCCAGGAGGCCAACCAGCTGCCGATGTTCCAGGAGTTCACGCGTTACCAGGGCCATGTCAACAACCCCAAACGCATGGCCGAATACACCGGCCGCTGCTTCGACCGCGCTGTCTCCGAAATGGGTCCGGCCCAGCTCAACATACCGCGCGACTACTTCTACGGCGAGATCAGCTGCGAGATTCCGAAACCGATGCGCGTCGAGCGCGGCGCCGGTGGCGAGAACAGCCTGAACGCCGCCGCCGACCTGCTGGCCGGCGCCCGTTTCCCGGTCATCCTGTCGGGTGGCGGCGTGGTGATGGGCGACGCGGTCGATGAATGCCGGCTTCTCGCCGAACGGCTGGGCGCGCCGGTGGTCAACGGCTACCTGCGCAACGACTCGTACCCGGCCAGCCACCCGCTGGCCGCCGGCCCGCTCGGTTACCAGGGCTCCAAGGCGGCGATGAAACTGATCGCGCAGGCCGATGTGGTGGTCGCGCTGGGTTCGCGCATGGGGCCGTTCGGCACGCTGCCGCAACACGGCATGGACTACTGGCCCAAGGACGCCAAGATCATCCAGGTCGAGGCCGACCACACCAACCTCGGGCTGGTCAAGAAGATCACGGTCGGCATCCACGGCGACGCCAAGGCGGCCGCGCGTGCGCTGACGCAGCGGCTGGAGGGCCGCACGCTGGCGTGTGACGCCACCAAGGCGGCGCGCGCGGCGACGATCCAGGCCGAGAAGGCCGCCTGGGAGAAGGAGCTCGACGCGTGGACCCACGAGCGCGATGCGTTCAGCCTGGACATGATCGAAGAACAGAAAGGCGAGCCCGGCAACTGGCTGCATCCGCGCCAGGTGCTGCGCGAACTGGAACGGGCGATGCCGCCGCGCGCCATGGTGTCGACCGACATCGGCAACATCAACTCGGTGGCCAACAGCTACCTGCGCTTCGAAGAGCCGCGCAGCTTCTTCGCACCGATGAGTTTCGGCAACTGCGGCTACGCCTTGCCGACCATCATCGGCGCCAAATGCGCGGCGCCGGATCGGCCCGCGATCGCCTACGCCGGCGACGGCGCCTGGGGCATGAGCATGAGCGAGATCATGACCTGCGTTCGCCATGACATCCCGGTCACGGCGATCGTGTTCCACAACCGCCAGTGGGGCGCCGAGAAGAAGAACCAGGTCGACTTCTACAACCGCCGCTTCGTGGCGGGCGAACTCGAAAACCAGAGTTTCGCCGGCATCGCACGCGCCATGGGGGCCGAAGGCGTGACGATCGACAAGCTCGAAGACGTGGGCCCGGCGCTCAAGGCGGCGATCGACGCGCAGATGCGCCACGGCAAGACGACCGTGATCGAGATCATGTGCACGCGCGAACTCGGCGACCCGTTCCGGCGCGATGCCTTGTCCAAGCCGGTGCGGTTTCTCGACAAGTACAAGGACTACGTCTGAGAGCGCACGGCGGCACACACGCCTGATCCCGATGGCCGCGCACCTGCTCACGCTCAACGCCGGTTCGTCGTCGATCAAGTTCGCGCTCTTCGACGCGCCCGCGCGCGGCGCGTCCGGCGCCGGAGCGCTGCCGGCGGCGCAATGGCTCGGCCAGGCCGACGGGCTCGGGCCGGGCCTGCAAGCGCGGCTGCAGATGCGCGACCGGCAAGGGCGGCTGGTGCACGACGCGCCGCTGCTCGGCGCCCAGGCCAACCATGCGGGCGCGATCCAGGCCATGCTGGCATGGCGTTCGCAGCACACCGGCTCGGTGCCGATCGCCGCGGTCGGCCACCGCATCGTGCATGGCGGCATGCACTTCGTCGAACCGGTGCTGGTCGACACGCGTGTGCTGGCCGAACTCGCGGCGCTGGAGCCGCTGGCGCCGTTGCACCAGCCGCACAACCTCAGCGGCGTGCGGGCCGCGGTCGCGGCCTTCGCCGGGGTGCCGCAGGTGGCCTGTTTCGACACCGCCTTCCATGCCACGCAAGATGACGTGCACCGGCGTTTCGCGCTGCCGCGCGCGCTGCACGACGAAGGCGTGCGCCGTTACGGATTTCACGGCCTGTCCTACGAATCGGTGGTGGCCCAGTTGCCCGCACACGACGCCGCGCTGGCGCATGGCCGGGTGGTGGTGGCGCATCTGGGCAACGGCGCGTCGATGTGCGCCATCGACGCCGGCCGCTCGGTGGCGACGACCATGAGTTTCTCGCCGCTCGACGGCCTGACCATGGGTACGCGCTGCGGACACATCGACGCGGCCGTGGTGTTGTACCTGCTGCAGGCGCGCGGCATGGCGCCCGACGCCATCACGCAGCTGCTGTTTCGCGAGTCGGGCCTGCTCGGCTTGTCGGGCGTGTCGAGCGACATGCGTGAACTCGAGGCCTCGCCGCTGCCCGCCGCCGCGGACGCCATCACCCATTTCGTCGAGCGCGTGGTAGAGCAGCTCGGCAGCCTCGCGGCCGCGCTGCGCGGCATCGACGCCATCGTCTTTACCGGCGGCATTGGCGAAAACGCCGCGGGCGTGCGCGAACGCATCCTGGCGGCGTCGGCGTGGCTGGGCGTGCGGAGCGACTCCGAGGCCAATCGCAATGGCGCTCCCCGCATCAGCACACCCGACAGCCCGGTCGCCGCCTGGGTGCTCAGGACCGATGAAGAAGCGGTGATCGCACGGCACACCGCGCGTATGCTCGAAGCCGGCGCGAACTGAAAAACACGAGGCCCGACCCATGTTCAAATTCCTTTCGGATCAACCACTGCACGATCCGCTCGCCGCGCCCACGCCGACCGCGAACACCGAGATCAAGTGCACCACCTGCTACATGTGCGCCTGCCGCTGCGGCATACGGGTGCACCTGCGCGACGGCGAACTGCGCTACATCGACGGCAACCCGGCGCACCCGCTCAACCAGGGCGTTATCTGCGCCAAGGGCGCCTCCGGCATCATGAAGCAGTTGTCGCCCGCGCGCCTGACGCAGCCGCTGCTGCGCAAGGCCGGCAGCGAACGCGGCGCGGGTGAGTTCGAGACCATCTCGTGGGACCGCGCCTTCGAGTTGCTGACCGAGCGCCTGGGCCGGATCCGCGCCACCGACCCGAAGAAGTTCGCGCTGTTCACCGGCCGCGACCAGATGCAGGCCCTGACGGGTCTGTTCGCACGCCAGTTCGGCACGCCCAACTACGCCGCGCATGGCGGTTTCTGTTCGGTCAACATGGCCGCCGGCATGATCTACACGGTGGGC
>JANMYG010000739.1:0-12294 GCA_031381865.1 Betaproteobacteria bacterium
GCAACGCCGGACTCGTCAGCACGTTGAAGAACTCCACCGCCGGGGTCGCCTTCGCCCGGCGCACGATTGCGCTTCGACGTTGATGTACACCGTTTTGGGCATTACGATCCATGGTGGCTGGCCTTCGGAAAGATGGTTTGGGTGCGTCGTAACAACCATCCTATCAATCCCTGGGTCAGCCACCTCCTTTTGCTTTCAAATTCAATTGCTTACGCCCGTGACTTCAACGCCATGGGGCCAAAGTAAGTGCCATTCAGCTTAGGGTTGAAAAATTATTTCTTAATCGTACGCTTTTCGACTTTTGCGCTACGGCCCAAATCGGATTGGGCATCCACCTGGAAAATATTTTCGCCAGCCTTGAACATGAAGACACAGCCGGAGTAGGCCCCATGAATGACGCCTGTCAACTTGATAACCTGATCGACGCACAGCTGTCCGGTTTCATCCATCTTCCATGTGCCCGAGAGAGTCATCGACAACGGTCCACGGGCATTGTGGTTTGTAGTTCCCGCCAACTTTCCATCAGGGTAATAGGTCACCGCGGTGTCAGAATCGCGAATCCTGGCACTGCCCCAATCATGTTGCGGCAACATGGCTACCCATTCAGCCTGGGTGATCTTGACGGCACCTTTGTCCAACGCCTCGCCAAGCGTGTATTGGGCGTATGTGTTGGCACTGCAAGCCACCGAAACAAAGATCGCCAAGAGGCATCGTTTCGCAAGCATGTTGGTCTCCTATTCGTCAAGTCAGGAATCGATCGGGATCAGCACGCAAGATGCCTTCGACGTGCAAGCAACAGTCGAGCGAATTACAAGCCCAGGGTACTGGGATTCTTCCAGACAAGTCATTCGATCACCCTCTCTGCACGCAACACAATGGACGGCGGAATCGCCAGGCCCAGGGCGTTGGTGGTCCTGCGATTGACCACCAGTTCGAACTTGACCGGTTGCTCCACAGGCAGGTCGGCAGGTTTGGCGCCTTTCAAGATCCTGTCTACAAAGGTCGCGGCACGCCGGTCCAGGTCGAGGCTGTTCTCGCCGAAGCTCAAGCCGCCGCCGGCGTCGACATAGCCTGCCGTCTCGTAGATCACAAGGATTCGGCTTCTTTCTGCGAGTTCGACCATCTTTTTCGGAAGAATATTGGCAACGCTGCCAACCACCAGCATCATCACCGCTTCGGCCCGCGCCCTGGTCGCTGCTTGAAATGCGGTCTCGAGATCCTTGGAGTCCAGCACGTCGAGATACTGGACCTTCACCCCCAGGGCCGCGGCGGCCAGATCGATCTGTTTGATGTGTTGTGTGACACCCGGAAAGGTCGATGTCAGAAACACCGCGACGCGCGCAAGCTGCGGCATGATTTCCTTCAACAACTGCAGTCGCTTTCCGTCCAGCGCCGGGGACAGTGTGGATGATCCCGTGATGTTGCCACCCGGTCGCGCCAGGCTGGTGATGAACCCGGTGGCTACAGGGTCGGGGTCCTGCGCCATGACGATAGGGATCGTGGTCGTCGCGTCCTTGGCAGCGCGGGTTGGCAACGAACCGCCGGTGACGATCAGATCCACCTTGAGGCGCACCAGCTCGGCCGCGAGCGCCGGCAGCCGTTCCAGTTTTCCCTCGGCAAATCGATGCTCGAAGGCAAAGCTTTTCCCCTCCGTGTAGCCGAGTTCGTGCAGCCCCTGTCGCAATGCCTCGGCGCGAGCGGATTCGACCGCGCTGGAGCCACCCGCAAGGTAGCCGATTCGCGGCATCTTCGCCGGCTGTTGCGCAAGGGCGATTGGTGCGACGCCAAATGCAATCTGCGCAATTACCGCGCCTCGCCTATTCATTTGAATCCTTATCGTCGTGAACGAACGCAAGAAACGGGATCAGAAGCGCCGGCCAAGATCGAAGCCAAGTCTATGCGCGAATATCAGTTATGTGAAGGGTTGCTGTCATACGCCCACCGGCGCCGACCGACTCTTTTCAGTCTGTTGCGGACACCCGAATACTCTCGCCTTGGCCACGCGCGTTCAGTTGCCCGTGCCGATTGCATTGTCGGGGCCCGCGCGCCGGGCAGGAGTCCCAAGGCCCTTGGCATTCGGAGCCAGCCAGCTCGCTTCGGGCCAGATGCCGCACCTGTGAGTGACCGCCGTGTGTACCATTGAACCGTTGCACGATCAAATCAACATTTGACGGCAGGTGACGCCGGAATTGCGGATTCGCTGCTGCGCGCCCGGCGCGGGCGTTTCCAAAGGCCGGCGGTGAACTTCAGGAACACCAGATGCGATCGAACCCGCTGACTGTTGGCATATTCGTATTTGACGACGTCGAAGTGCTCGACTTCGCCGGGCCGTTCGAGGTCTTCTCGGTAGCCGACCGAACGCAAGACGTTTCCCCGTTCAAGCCGATATTGATCAGCGAAAAGCCGGGCCCGATCAAGGCGCGCGGAGACTTCGTCGTGCAGCCCCACTTCGACTTTTCAAACGCTCCGGCCCTGGACATGGTGCTGATTCCTGGTGGCGGTGGTCGCCGGCCGGACGGCGCCGGGTTTGGCACCCGCCTGGAGCAACACAATCCAGTATTGCGCGCGTGGTTGCTGGTGGCGGCGCAATCGGCCCAGCGCGTGATGTCGGTATGTTCCGGTGCGCTGATCCTGGCCCAATCGGGGTTGCTCGATGGCAAACAGGCAACCACGCACCGCGGTGCCTACGGTGAGCTGCGCGCCATTGGCCGCAACATCGAGGTGATCGAAGACGTCAAGTACGTCGACACCGGCAAGGTCATCAGTTCAGGCGGCATCAGCGCCGGAATCAACATGGCCCTGACCGTGGTGGGCCAGACCCTGTCTTTCGCTGTGGCGCAAGAGACCGCGGACTACATGGAATACGACTGGACAGCGCCGTCGTAGGCCTGTTCTGGACGCGGTGATGGGTGGGTCGGGCCGCACGATCGTGGTGGAGTCACTGGTCGCGGCGGCCTTTGCGACTGCCGCCGTCGTGGGCTTCAGGACCTCGCTCTGGATCGTGGTCGCCGCCCTGATCGGCCACGGACTGATGGACAGCGTGCACCACGAGATCATTGCCAATGCCGGCGTCCCCGCGTGGTGGCCGGGCTTTTGCATGGCGTTCGATGTGGTTGCGGGTGGTTTGCTGGCTGTGTTGCTGCTGACCCGCCGCCCCTATTCCCTGCAGTCCCGCGGCCCCGATCGGCGCGCGGGCTGACGCGCTACGCGACGCAAGGCCTTCGCGCCCTCACTGGATCACCTCGTCCGCACGCACCAGCAGCGCCTGCGGGATCGTGATACCCAAGGACTTCGCGGTCTTGCCGTTGATGAACAACTCAAACAGTGTTGGCTGCTCCACCGGCAGGTCCGCAGGTTTGGCTCCCTGGAAGATCCGGTCCACGAAGTAGGCGGCACGCCGGAAGTTGTCTTCCACACTCGCCCTAAAACACATCAACACGCCGGCATCGACGTATTCCCGAAGCCCCGCCACCGCGGGCAGCCGCTGTTGCATGCACAGCTCGGCAATCTGGCGCGCATGCAGGTTGAAGATCGCGTCCGGCTGCAAGACGACGGCATCCACCTTCTCGCGCTTCATGGTTGCAAACGCCGCCTCGATCTCCTGCGATGTCCGAATCTCCACCGGCAGGATCGCGACCCGGGCCTTCTGCCCCGCCGCCTGGATGCTTGCGAGCGTCGCCGCATGGCTGCGGCTGGCTGGATTGAGCAGGATGGCCACGCGGCTGACCCGCGGGACCATCGCAAGCAGCAACTCGAGGCGCTTGGGCGCAATGTCGCCGGCAACCGTCGCGGCGCCGGTGGTGTTGCCGCCGGGACGCGCCAGGCTCTCGACAAAACCTTCAGCCACCGGGTCACCGGGGCCGGCCATCACGACCGGGATCGTGCTGGTGGCGCTGCGCGCGGCCCGAATGGCGGCCTGCCCCCCGGCCACGATGACGTCCGGCCTGGATTGCACGATCTCTGCCGCCAGGCCAGCCAGGCGCGCCAGATCGCCATCGGCAAAACGCCACTCTATCGACAGGTTCCCGCCCTCGACATAACCGCGTTCACGCATGCCGCGCGGAAAACCACCGATGAAAAAACCCGGCGCCAACGCGACCGCGCGGCTGGTCAGCACCAGCGCGCCGACGCGCCAGACCTTGTCTTGCTGTTGCGCCATGGCCGGGCGCGGCAGCACCAGGTGTGCCGCTCCAAGCGCCGCCAGCGCATGTACTGATTCGCGTCTGTTCAACTGGTTTCCTTTCGTTCCGGACCGGGTCGGGCCCCAGGGTCAGCAGACCTGAAGTCCGGTGTCGCCAGGCTCGTCATCAGGGTGTCCGCGAGTCTCATTCGATCAACCATTCCGCCTGCAGCAGCAGGATCTGCGGCACGGTCAGGCCCAGTGCCTTGGCGGTTTTCCAGTTGATGACCAGGTCGAACGCGGTCGGCTGCTCCACCGGCATGTCCTCGGGTCTGGCGCCCTTGAGTATCTTGTCCACGAAACCCGCGGCCTGCTTGTAGAAGCCGGTGTCGTTCGGCCCGCAACTCATCAGGCCTCCCGCATCGGCGTTCGCCGCCAGCGCGTACATGGAGGGCAGGCGGTTTTGCAACGCCAGTGCCGTGATCTGCGCGCGATTGCCAAACGTGAATGTCGTCTGCGCCACCCACAGCGCTTCGGCGCGGCCCTTGACCGCATCCGCCAGCGCGCCAGGCAACGCGTCCGCCGCAGCGGCCACTTCAAGGGCCTGCACCTTGATGCCGGCACTCAGCGCCGCGGCCTGGGCGGCGTCGATCTGTTTTTGTCGACCGGCGTGTTCACCAGGAACGCGACGCGGGCCAACTTCGGAAACCATTCACGCAGCAGCTGCGGCTGCTTGCCGGCGGTGTCCGAAGTCTGGATGCTGATGCCGGTGACGTTGCCGCCCGGCCGGGCCAGACTTGCAACAAAACCATTGCCAACCGGATTTCCATCGGCCAGAAAGACGATAGAAATGGTGGTGGTCGCCTTTTGCGCAGCCGCGGTTGGCAAGGAACTGCCACTTACCAGCACGTCAACATTCAACTGCACCAATGCCGCGGCCATGCCCGGAAGGTTCTGCGCCACGCCATGGGAGTAGGGGCGCTCGATGACCACGGTCTTGCCTTCGACGTAACCCAGTTCGCGCATCCCGCGCGCAAAGGCGTTGGTGAAATGGGCGTCGGAATCCGGGCGACGAATGTTGATCAACCAGCCAATACGCCAGGCTTTGCCGGGCGCCTGCGCAAACAGGGCCTGGGGTAGCGCCAGCAGCGTCATGCCGCTCGTTATCAAGGGTCTTCGCCGACAGTTCATTGGATCCCTTTCCGTCTTGTGAGAGTCGGCAAGCGGTGGGATCAGGTAGCGAGGCACCCAGTGAAACCAAGGTGGAGAGCAGTGTAGCCCTGAACGGCCCGCATTAAGGCTGTCATGGGCCCGGATCGCAGCGTTGGCGCGCATTCGCAGACGGTGGCTCGAATGACAGCTTTGGCCGGGACCGGACATTCACCGCCGAAGTTTTCGTTGGTAAAGCTGGCCCATCAGTCGATCACTTCCGTCGCCTGCAACAGCACCGATTGTGGGATGGCGATACCCATCGCCCTGGCAATTTTTCGGTTGATGATCAACTCGAATTTTGTCGGCTGTTCAATCGGAACGTCGGCGGGTTTGGCGCCACGCAAGATGCGGTCAATATGACCAATCGCGATACGCCTGATTTCCCATGGGTCGGCTCCGAACGATACAAGATGTTCGCCCCTTACCCAGGTGGTGGCGTACGTCAACACTTTGTTTTCGGTCGCCCAGGCCTGAATCTTTTCAAAGCCGGAACCCAACAAAATTGGCACTGGCCCTTCTCCGACCAATGCCTGCACGCCTTCGCGTTTGGCGAGACCGAGCATCGGCTCGATGTCTGCCAAATTGCGCACGAACGGGAGCGCCACCATCGTGGCGCCTTGGCCGCCGGCCACGGTCTGCCAAGTCTTGACCCAAACATCTGACAGGGGGTGTCCGGGACGGTGGGAGATGCCGACTCTCTTGAGGTCCGGCCGTAGGGCGCGCAGAATTTCGAAACTCTTGCCGATGAAATCGAGTGGCTGGAATACGACGCCGGTCACGTTGCCGCCAGGCCGCGCCAGGGTTTTCGCGTACCCCAGTTCCACCGGGGCGGCCGCTATCGTGACGATCGGAATGGCCTTCGTAGCCTTGTACGCGGCCTCCAGAGCGTCGTCGCCCGGCGCAAATATGACGTCCACCTTTGCTGCTACCAGCTCCGCTGCGAACGCGTGGTAACGCTGCGGATCATTCATCGCATAACGACTTTCGACCGAAAGATTTTGCCCAGATTCCCATCCAAGCCGTGCGAGTTCATCAAAAAACCAAAGCAATGGCCAAGTCGACACCGGCGGCGCGGGCACGTTGCCAAGGACACCCAACCGCATTGCGCGTTGCGGCTGGGCCGACGCGGGCAGAGCCGCGCCAACGGCCGCGCCACTCGCCAGACAAATGACGGTGCGCCGTTTCATTGAATCACCTCGTCGGCGCGCAGCAGCCGCAATTGCGGGATCGCGATCCCCATCGCTGTGGCGGCCTTCCTGTTGACCACCATCTCGAACTTGATCGGCCGCTCGATCGGCAGGTCACCCGGCGCGGTGCCGGTGAGAATTCTCACCACATAGGCGGCGGCGCGTTTGGCAAGGTCCACATAACTTGCACCGTAGCTCATGAACCCGCCGGCCTGCACGTATTCCGACACGTTGTACATCGCCGGAATGCGCATGTCTGCCGCCAGCGCGGTGAGGCGCACGCGATGGGTAAAGAACATTGGATTTTCGATCACAATCAGCGCGTCCGGCCGCAGTTTGCGCATGCTCGCGAAGGCGCGCTCGAAGTCCTCCACTTGCGGCGACCGCTCGGCAGCCAGGGCGAGGCCAAGGACCTTCGCAGCGCGCTCGATCTCCGCCAGTTGCTCCGACACTCCGGCTGCCGATCCCGCCACAAAATACAGGACGGCGACGCGGCGCGTCGTCGGGAACGCCTCTGTGAGCAGCTGGACGCGCTTGGCGGAGAGCTCGGTATGGGTGCTCGTCAATCCCGTCATGCTCCCGCCCGGATGGGACAGGCTCGCGCCAAACCCTTGGCCGATCGGATCGGGGGCAAATGCAAAGACGATCGGGACCGTGGTGCCGGACTGCTTCGCCGCCTGGGCCGCGATGCCGGAGGGCGCGAACAGGATGTCAATTTTTTGCGCCAGCAGTTCGGCGACAAGCGCGGGCAACCGATCGATCCTGCCCTCGGACCAGCGCGATTCGATGACGAAGTTTCGTCCGGCGGTGTAGCCCAGCTCGTTCAGGCCACGGGTAAACGCATCGAGTTGTCCGCCTGCGGAAGTCACCGTGCCATTGGTGAGAAAGCCGATGCGCCAGACTTTGGGTGGTTGTTGCGCAAAGACGGCGGCAGGTACCGCCAGCATCGATATGCCGCTGGCAACCAATGGTCTGCGCCGGATGTTCATAGGAACCCTATCGTCTTTGCGGGACAACCCAAGTGATGGAACCATGAAGCGTAGCACCCAGAGATGCCAATGTGGCATCGGCTTGCGCCTGAACTGTGGGTACATGGCGGCTCGCCGTCATCCGTGCCCTGGCGGCAAAGGTCGTCAGCCAGTCCATTGCGGACACCCGAATAAATCTCGCGGTGGCCACCCGCGTTCAGTTGTCCGTGCCGATACCGATCACGATCAGCACCGCATAGTCCTGCTTGCTGCAGCCCGCGACGGGGGGCATCGCCGCACCCGGGGCCACCGGAAAGCCGGTCTTGTGCACGTTGGCCGGCGAACACGAACCCCCACCCGCGGCAGGCCGGTAACGCCCGGCGCGGCAACCGAGGTGGGTCACGTCGTGCAGCGTGGCGCCATTGGCAAGCTCCCAGCGCACATTGCCGTTCTGGTCGGCCGGATGGATGGTCAGCATCGCCGTGACGTCGCGGTCACCGGTGACCATGTATTTGCGGGGTGGCACCGGAAAATCCGGTTGCTCCATGATCAAGCCGTGTTCCTCCAGCCACCAGTCCGCGGCGTCGAATTTCCAGCCCGCGGGCGCGACGCCGCCGGCATTCGTCAACCGCCCGTAGCTGTTCAGTCCGACGCCCCGGGGGCCCGGGTCCAGCACCCACAGTCCCCACGATTGCGCGCCGCCGCCGGAGCTCGCGCCGGGTTCACCCAGGGCCGCGATGAACTGCGCCGGCACGCGCTGGAACCGCGTGCCGCTTGCGCTGGCGGCAAGCGCCGGCCGAAGCGCAGCGCCCAGCGCGGCAAGCAAGCCCATCGCCATCGTTGCGCGGCGCATCCTTTGCGGTGTTGCCGGCAATGGCTGCAGCACTGCATCGTGCTGCGAACGGTCTTGCCCCATGGACATGCAGAGTTCTGAAACCATCTTGCGACCTTCCTTTCTTGACGGGCATGTACCCCTTCGCTCGCGGCCATGGCTGGGCCTGCGCCGGAGAGAATTGTCGATCCAAAAGCGCGCGTTGACTATCCCGCTCAAGCCTCGCGCGCCACGAAGGCCAGCGCCTGGTGCGCATTGCGGCGCGCGTGGTGCTGCTTGAATCGCGCCGCAAAAAAACGGTTCAACGCCGCCAGGCTGGCCTGGCGCGCCGTGGGCGACAGGCCGCCTGCCGCCAGGCTGGCCTGGCGCGCCGTGGGCGACAGGCCGCCGGCCACCGCGTCGCGCACGGCGGCCCAGGTCTTGAGCCGGTGCACGGCGAAGATGTCCACAGCCTGGCCGTGGTCCAGCAGTTGTGCGCGGCAGCGTTGGTCGAACGCGGCCTCGTCGTCCACGTCCCAGCGCGCCAGCGCCTGTTCGGCGCTGACGTGCACATCCAGCCACGGTGTGTTGCGGCCGACGAACAACGCCATCTGCAGCAGGCCGTGCGGCCAGAGTGGCGAGCCGACGGGCAACAACTCGCGCAGGGCCTGCGCGAAGGTCAGCGCATGGCTGAAGTCGAGCCAGCCGGTGTTGTCCTGCGCCGGGTTGGTGACCCGCAGCGCCACCGATGCGTCGAAGCGCAGCAGGTGCAATGCGGCCGCCTCGGTCAAACGGTCCAGCAACCCGGCATGCGGTCGGCCCGCCACCGACAGCAGCAACTCGAGCGTGCTTTTGATCGACAGCCCGGTGAAGGCCTGGGCCGCGGGCAATTCGGCTGCGGCCGCCCGGGCTGCGTCCGGCCAGCGGCGCAGCGCGTCGCCGTAGGCGCGAAAGTCGGGCAACAAATCCTCACGCGTGGCGTACACCACCGAGCGCACCCAGGCGCGCAACAACGGCAGCATCACCGGCGTGCCCAGGCGCGCCACCGAGCGGCGCAGGTGCAGCAGGTAGATCACCGAATGGCCGAACGCGCTGTAGTGCGCCAGGGCGGCCTCGGCCAAGGCCGGCATCAAGTCGCCGATGCCCAGGCCCGCATCCGCCGCGCCCTGCAACAGCTGCACGGCGGCAGCTTCGTCCTGTGCTTCGATGGCGGCCAGAAAGTGCGCCGTTTGCCACGGCCTGCGACCGCCATCGAACGGCTTTGGCGGCTCGCGCAGCACCTCGAAGGCCATGTAGCCCAGCGCTTCTGCGCCGCACGTCAGGCGGTCCACCGGCTCGTGCAGCTCATCGCGCAGGCGCAGCCAGGCATCGGCGCCGGCTTCGGCATGGGTCATGCCATAAGGCAGGCGCTCGTGGCCGCGCACGATGGCCCGCGTCACGGCCGCCTCCACCGTGCCACCGGCCTGTTCGACGCGCGCCAGTTCGCGCGCTACGCGCGGGCGGTCCAGGTCGTCCATGGCCTGTTCGAGCTGCAGCAGGGCGCGCTCGATGCGCACCGGCGCCTGCGGCTCGACCAGGTTGACCCACACCGCATCGCCACGCACCTGCACCGGGTAGATCCGCAGCGCATCGCCGCCGTACAGGTTGGCGCCGCTGCACAGGTCGAACTTCCAGTTGTGCCACTGGCAGGTCAACACGCAACCGGCATCGAGCGAACCTTCCACCAGCGGGAAACCCTCGTGCGGGCAGCGGTTGTTGCAGGCATGCAGCTCGCCATCGTGCATGAACACGGCGATCTGCCTGCCCTGCAGCTTGACGACCTGGGCGCCGACCTCGCGCATGCGCTGCAGGGGCAGGGCCTGCTGCCAATCGTCGGGGGATTCCATGGCGGGCGCGCTGGCGGGCGCGGGCAGGGCATGGTCAAAGGCTTGGTCGGGGGCTTGGGCTGTTGACACCGCAGTCCTTTGGCTTGAAGGGAGTGGGAATTGTCACCCGCGGCGAGGGCCAGCGGGAGCAAGACAGCGGCGGACATACTGCCTGTTGCACGCAGGGTCTTTGGTGAAACCTTTGCTTCCCCGAACAGGCCGGTTGCCGACTACTCGAGGAACCGGTCGAATACGCTGAGCGAAATCAGAATTGCAACTGCAGCGCCCCAGATAGTCAGTATCCATTTCAAAAATCGCCTCGTGCTTTGCGCGGCGTCCTGGGCCGCCTGTATCGTGGCTCGGTTTTCGGGGACGGCGTAAGCGTTGCCGATCGTGTTGAACTTGTTGCGTACCGCGTTTCCAAGCAACCCGAAGCTCGCGGCGACAAGAACAACCTCGACGAGGGACCGTTTGTTCCCCGCCAGATCGATGCCGCCAATGTCAAGCCAGTGGAGCGCCAAGTCGGAGTCGGAAACCAGCGCCACGGCCCCAGCCACCAAGCCGGCAACCACGAGAACTCCGATGCCGGGCACGCCCAATAGCAGGGCCACTGTAAACGCGGCGGCATAGGTCAGCCCGTAGGGGACTTCAAGAAGCCAGTATCTAACAACGTCCATAGGCAGCTGTCCGAAAGGCCATTGAAACGTACTGTGTTCGATCCAAATCTTGGGAGCCATGAACAGTGCAAAAAGCACGAGTGCTGCGATCGTCAGGTTGAAACGGTCCCGCGCAACGGCGTTACCCAGCAATGCGTGTCTGGTGAGTCGCCCACACCAAAAAAATAGCAACCCCGCGAAGAAGAACGACGGATCGCGCGGGAAACCAAATGAGACCGGCGGATGGTTCACCCACTCAAGCGCGTTCGTTGCAGCCAAGAGCCATCCGCCGCCCACCAGCAGCGCCAGCGCCAAAGCGAAACGCCTAGTCCGCGCTTCGCTCATGCCAAGAGCAAAGAACAATCCATACGCCAACACTGAAAGGCGAAGGTCGACAGAGAGCAGACCAGAGCGCAGACCCAACTCAAAGCTTGCGGACAATCCGAGCATCGGCAGTGCCAGCACATAGAACCTGGGGGTGTCGCGAAAGCGGTTGAGTTCGACGAAGAATCCGCCGGGTTCAGCAAGGATTCGACCCACGGCCAGGCTCACGACGTAAAGGCCGACGTCGCTGGGGATCCGAACGCCTTCGAAGTCATACCCGGGCGGCAACAAGAGGACGGCCCCCAGGGCGGTCGCCACAACCCCGGTGCGCCTGAATGCGTATCCCAGCCAGGCGGCCAACGGGATGTAAAGATAGGTGAGATCGTGGCGAAATGGTCCCACTGTAACGATCGGCGCCAACAACAGCATCATGGGAATCAGGATCCAGGCGGCTCGGTTCGCCGCCATTTCACGGTCGCGGATAGCCTCCATCGTCACGCTGCTCAGTTCCAGGAAGCGCATCGCCTTGTCGAAACCGGCAGAGTAGCGTTCGGCCCAAGTCACATTCGGCGCTTCATGGTCGCGCCACGCAAGCGCGAGCTGTAGGTCAGGACCGGTCCAGGGGCTTGCCTGGTCATCGGAATGCAGTGCCGCCGTCTCGACCAACCTGCGGTACATGCGCGCCGACCGGGCTTCCGCCGCCGCCCATTCATTGAGCCGCTGCCATACCCGCATCAGGCTCTCGTGCGAGATGTCGATCACGGTCGTCGCCTCAAGCCGGTCCCCGGCCGGTGGCATCAGGAAAGAGCGGCTCGGCTTTCGGAATACGTCGATCACCGCGGCGACTTCCGCCGGCGTCGCATCGGCCAGCGCGCACAACGTGCCCACGGGGGTCGGGCGCCGGACGCCGCGGGGGTCGGTTGCCTTGTCAGTCAATGCCTTGAACCACTACTGTCCGGTTAAATGTCGAACAAATTCAATTGGTTAGCGCTGGGGGGCAGGTCGTTCGCAGAGTCGTCGCCTTGCAAGGCGCATGAAATCTCGGTTTTCTCGAAGACGGACACCGACAGGATCTGTAAACATGTGTAGAGCGAGGCATTGAGGTGAAGCTCCTTTTTGACGATGGCGATCAGCACGTAGGTGGACACGGC